>NZ_JBHINI010000020.1:0-21062 GCF_042194935.1 Bartonella sp. CL71SXKL
AACGGTGCAGGCATAGGTTGCACAAAAGAATGGTCCTCTGGAACAATTGGTACAGAAGGACGTGCAGGTTCAACAGGGCAGAAGGAGTGGGGACAAAATCTGGAGATGAAGGAGATACCGGAACAGAAGACGGTGATAGAAACTCTATGAAATGATTATTAGATGGAATTTTCTAGGAAAAAAACTGCAGTTTAGAAGGCTGCTAGTAGGCAACCTTGCTCTTTAGAGAGGGAAATCAAAAAAATTTTATTTAGGAAAATAGTGTTGAATTCCATTCTTCTGATCGTAGGAATAAATCGTTGTTTTAATGATGATATCAGCTATTTTTTGCCGAATTTTTAAGAAAAATGCTTTTGTGGAAGTATGTAGCCTATATAGATGTTGATAGGGAGTGGGTTTTCGGTCTTAGGGGTGATGTTTTTATTCTTGTATGGGGGTAGCAATGTTAAAAGGTCAAAAAACATGTCTAAGGTATTTTCTTGTCTAAAGGGGGGAAGGAAAGGAAAAGGGAAGATTTAATGATTAGGAAGATTTTAGGAGACTTTGGGGGGGGAGATTAGGGAGATAGGATTTCTGAGAGCTCTAGAGATTCAAGGGGATAAGATTTCTGGAGGATTGTGTGGGCATTCTTTATCGGCGATGATTGCGCTTTTGGGTGCTTAATTTAATCAGTGATCTTGATTATACCACATTCACCATTTTCGCTACCGAAGGAGAGGTTTTGCCCTGCTTGATCCCAGTTAAGTGCTGAGATAGCGCTTTTCCCATAACCTTTTAGAAGGACTTCTTTTCCATCATGAAAATGTGCCGCTAAAATCATTCCATCATTGAAGCCTATTGCTACAATTTCTTTGTTTGGGTGGCATGAAACGGTGCTAACAAGCGCATTTGCTCGTGTGCCTAGTTCTAGAGGTGTTTTTCCCATGGGGCCATCTTTTGTATGAAAGGGCCAAACAATTGCGGCAGAGGCACCTGATGTTGCTAGCCATTTTCCTTTTGCGCTCCAAGACCAGCTTTTGACTTTGCTTGGGTAGCCACTCATCCGTAAATGTTGATTATCAGTGAGACGCCAACCGTGTAAAGCGTTTTCTTGCATCGTAGAAATGACATAGCGGTTGTCTGGTGAAAAGGTGACGCCACAATGAGCTCCTTTCCATACCAATGTGGTGGGAGATACTTGCGTTGATAACCAATGAAGAGTGACTCCATTGTAATGGGCAACGGCAAGTCGTAAACCCTTTGGGGCAAAAGCGAGGCCTTCTACACTACGTTCATGTGTGAGCTCTTGTTGTTCTTTTCCAACATGCGCAAATGCGAAACGTGAGGAGGAAAAAGCAAAAGCTTTTTGTGGACCAAAAGCAACGTTATTTATCCATTTGCGTTCTTTTTGGCTTAACACTTCCGTGTGATCTGCTGCGGTTGTTTGACAGACTTTTCCATCTTCTCCACCGGTGATGATCGCGGTATTGTCATGGGAAAAATGGCTTGAAATTATTCCTTGGTGAACTTCAACGATTTGTGGGGCTGGATTAAAAAAAACAATGAAACCTTCTACGGAAACAAAGGCTGGTTTATTGCCTATAAAACCGCAGGAAAGGCAGTAACTTTTGAGATCATAATGGGTAATGTTTGGCATTATCACTCACTTATGCGCAATTTTCAAAACCAGTTTTTAATTTTTCAGCATCAAGAGAGCGTCCTATAAAAACAAGGCGACTTTCTCGTTTTTCATCTTCACGCCATGGGCGTTGATGTTGTCCCTCAAGAAGCATATGTATTCCTTGAATGACGTAACGATCATCGTCTCCTTGAAAGGCGATAATGCCTTTAAGGCGCAATATATCAGGTCCTTGTTGCTGTGTAACCTGCTGGATCCAAGGGAAAAACTTTTCTGGTTGCAGAACATCTGTTTTTAAACTTACAGAAGTGATGGTAATATCATGAATGGGGGATGCGTGATGATGGTCATGATCATGATTACAATCGGGACCACATACATGGTCTGCGTGATGATGGTCAAGAAAATGGGGATCATTATCTAAAGTGCGTTGGAGATCAAAGAAGCCACGATCGAGGAGTTTATCAACAGGGATGTTAACGCGCTCTGTTGCGTAAATTATGGCTCTGGGATTAATGGCGAGAATAAGGGATTCAGCATGGCTGCGTTCTTGTTGGGTGACAAGATCAATCTTATTTAAAAGAATAATATCCGCGAAGGCAATTTGATCTTCAGCTTCAAGACTTGTTTTCAGTTGAGAGGGAAAATGCTTTGCATCAACAACCGCTATGACACTGTCGAGAGCTGTTTTTTCATGGATAGTATCATCCATGAAAAAGGTCTGTGCTACAGGAACGGGATCAGCAAGCCCTGTCGTTTCTATAATGATCGCATCAAATCGATGAGAACGTTGCATCAGACTTTCCAGAATGCGAATGAGATCACCACGTACGGTGCAGCAAACACAGCCATTATTCATTTCATAAATTTCTTCGTCTGATTCAATGATCAGGTCATTATCAATACCAATTTCACCAAATTCATTGACAATGACGGCATAACGTTTGCCATGATTTTCACTGAGAATGCGGTTGAGAAGGGTGGTTTTTCCAGCACCAAGATAGCCTGTGAGAACCGTAACGGGAAGTTTTTTTGGGTGTGTCGTTTCCATGGAGAGACCTTTTATTGTTCTTTATTGCCATGTGTTTATGTTAAATCGATTGATATCATCAAGTAAATCACGAAGCTGAGACAGAACATGAGAAAAGATTGCTTCACCGGCTTGTGGTGTTGCTTTGCTTGCGTTTCCTGCCGCACCTTGCGTGTTCAGATCTCGCATTGTCCAACCAAAGGCATGAGGACCATAAGCACGTAAATATCGATAATTGGCAATCATATCCGCTTGTTTATTATGAAAATTTTTTGCCTTTTCCATATGGACTTTTTCTGGTGCTAAATAGAGCATGAGAGAGGTTTCGATAAAGCCTCCATGGATATCAAGATGTTGTTGAGACGGCTCTATGAGACCTTGTGGTAAACCAAAACGGCTCCAGCTTGTTGCTACAGCGAGCATGGAAAGGCGCCTTCGTAATTCGGTGATAACGATGCTCATTAAAGGTGAATTGCCTCCGTGAGCATTGAGAAGAAGAAGACGGTTGATCCCTTTGTGATAACAGTTTTCACCAATCTTTATCCATCGCTTAATCGCATCGGAAAAGGTAAGAGTTTGTGTACCTGTAACATCCATATGTTCTATAGAATAGCCAATCTTTTCAACCGGTAAAAGTGCGATATGAAACTGCTCTTTTGTTTGTAAAGTGAGGGCTTTTGCAAAAGCTTCAGCAATAATCCAGTCGGTTTCGAAAGGAAGGTGCTCTCCGTGATATTCGTGTGCGCCCAAAGGTAAAAGAGCGAGAAAAGGCCTGTTAGATACCATAAATTATTGCCTAAAAGAGAAGTTAACATAGACAAAGTGATCGAAGGTGCTGTCACTATTTAATCTATCTATAAGAGAAACGCAAATAGGCGTCTTTTTACATCACATATGGATGCATAAAAATGAGAGCTTTGTTAAAAATAGAGAAGCTTTTATTGAGCAATGCCAACGCAACTTTTCTGTAATATTAGGCTATCTTTCTCAAGATAGTTGTCTTTTGTAAGTATTTCTGATGTATATTATCATTTTTTAATAAGTAAATATTTATGCATATTAAATATTTCACATAAATAATGAAAAAATTATTTTTCATTATTTATTAAAAATGTAATTTTTTCTGTAAATTACATATTCTTTTTTTATTATAGAGCGAGGATGATCAAAGTATTTCTATTATTACAATAGTACAGACTTTTGTTGCAATCAGGAATTCTATTCAATTATCTGTATATTACAAAAGAATAGAAATATTTGTTGATTGATTTTACTTTGGATAGTGTCTTAACAGATTTTAGTGTTCATGAGAAAAAATAAATATAAAGGGAAGAATTCACGTAAGATAAATTTGTAATCTCATAGAGCAGTTTATAAGATGATTCAGTAAGAAACACCGTTGGATACATAATAAACAGAACGCCATTGTGTTGCACATTGACGCTTTTGTTTTAAAGAAACATTTCTCAAGGTATCCAAGCCTATTTTGCAACGGCGCCCGTGAATAGTATAACGATAAAGCCTTATAATATAAAATCTATTGTGTTCCACCATATTTACACTTTTAAAGTAAAAATGGGTATCATCATTCACTTTGCTAGTTTTCAATACTGTGTTAACAGCGCTTGTTAGTTAAAATACCTCATAAGTGATATTTTCCTTTCTTCAAGTGTGTTTACACACACACACACCGATCTCGTTTGTGATTTGCAAGTGAAGAAATTTGATTGATTCAATATAAACAGAGTTAAAATTAAGAGAGTTTTATAATCGTCAGCTTTCTCATTCAACATGCAAAACAATAAATTATTATTATAGATTAATATTTTGCGATTAAAGTGATCGGTTGATGAATTTATCATTCAATATCAGTTTTCATGGCGTTATTTTTTCAATGTGCTTACTTAAGTTGGTATTTTAAAAATGCAATTTTTTAGTAAGTTTCTCTATTCCTTTTCTTTCAAGAATTTGATTAATTCTTTATTATTATTATTTATTTTGCACAAATTGAAGACAGTTATGTGAATATTGCTAAAAATTTCGTTCAAAGAGAATTATTTGTTACTAATATAGAGTAAATATAATTACTTAAAATATAAATATGGTTGTGATCTACAATATTGACGAAAAATATGGAATAACTTTTATGAAAATTAAGAAAGAAAGTTTTTTCAGTATTTTGGGGATCATCTCATTTTTCATGACTCTCTTTTTATCTGGTTTTAGGTAGTTTGTTGGTGTTCTAGTATTGCTTATAATTTTTTTGTAAATCTGATAGATTTACTTATTTCATGCGTTTGTTTTATTAGGTTTGAAAGTCAATATTTTGTGTTCTTTATGCTGTATGGGATAAAGGGGGCTGAATTACCTTTTTTAAGATGCTAGCAGTATTTTTTTCTTTTTATATATCAGTAAAAGTTGAGAATCATTTTATTAACGTCTCTTCCATTTGAAAATAGAGATCTTAATTGCTTTTTATAATTTATACCTGTTTTATAGAAAAAGAGTACACTATTTTAAGGTTTATTTATTAGGATAAACTTGTTTTAGATCAAGGTTTTTATTCGCTACCAATTTTATGTTTCAATATTACTGATGAGTTATATAATAAAAGATTCACTAACAATATTCTATTTTTGTTTTTATTTAAATAATATATAAGTATTATCATTATATTGACAGTTTTAAATGATATAGTTCTTTAAAACTTCATTTTAAATTATTTATAAAATCTCTATTATTTAACTTTTTAAATGAATTTGTTTTTTAATATTTATTATAATGAGAAATTTTATAAATTATTATTACTTTTAAGAATAGAAATAAAAAATGACAAAATATTACTGTTAGTATCTTAAGTTATTATAATGTAAAAGGAATAAATCGTTTTTATCATTTATTGTTTTTTGTGTATTTACATGTAATACATAATGTGTTATATTGTAATAACAAAATTACATATAATGTTTTATTATGTCTGATTATATAAATGATTAAATATAAGTTTTGTTTTTTATATATGTGAAGATTACTTCATTTTTTCAGTGAAGAAAAAGAGGAGCAAAGAAAGCTATGTTTAAAATATTTAAAAATCGTGTATGTTCATTCACTTTTACACTATTTATTCTTTTTTTTGTACAAACTATAGCGGGAAATGCAAGTTTTTTAAAAAATCAATTTCAAGAGAGAATGGCAATTACTATTTCTACATTAGAAAAAAATGTAGCTATTAAAACTGTGAATAGAGCAGTTATTCAAGGCGTTGAGGAACAAGATGGTATTGCTTTGGGGAAAGCTGAAAAAGCTGCTGCCTTTTCAGGTTCAGCTTTTTGGGGGGGGGTAGGTATTTTATCACTTCTTGCTTCTTTATGTATTGGGGATGTATTAGGTGCTGTTTTATCTCTTTGGGGAATATTCGTTACACTTTAATAGAAAGATCATCGATAAAGTCGATGACTTTTTTGTTCATTTCATTATGTTGAAAAAAATACATACTTGAAATCATTTATACTGTATTTGATAATAAAATTACTATTCTTAATAATAAATGTAGCTTTTATTAACATTATTAAAGTTCAATGTTTTACATTTATATTTTTTTTACAAAGTAGTGTAACCTGATTTTTTATAGTCTATGGTTATTATCCTAGTAATAAGGCTAGTATACTCACTCTCTTTAACAGCCTTTTAATATTGTCTACCTTCTCTCATATGAAGATTATTCATCAAAGGTATATTTTATCCTTTTTAAATTTTTTTATCTTTCATAAGGGGATAAAATAAAAAATATCCCTGTATTCATGGCTCTCATGCAATAAGAAAAATGAGAAATTATTATTTATCATTTCAAATTTGTTTGATGTTAAATCCATCAAAAGTATTTTTTACGTATAACAAGTTGTGTTCGTGTATGGACAAAATTATTAAAGAAAAAAGAGTAAAAATTCTTCTCATTAATCATCTCAAGTGCTATGCGCTGTTGTAATATTGGCAAATAAAATGATGATGCCAGTTTGTAGCTTTATAGAGCAAAGATAGTGATACACAATGAACCTTATGCCATCTCATGGGGTGGTTTATACTGTCGCATTTACGGGATATATTGTGAGAGCGAAGTGGGGATGTGCGTCGTTGGAAAATGCTTTTATTAAAACAGAAGCCTGAATTTTTGATACAAGTGTATTCTGGGTTGTTCTGTTGCGTAAGGGAAGGATACTGTTAAGTAAAGTAATTTAGGAGTGTTTATAGCTTAGCGGAAGAAGGGCAATGAAGTAAAAGGTCTTGTTTAGCACGAAGACGTGCAATCCATTGATCTTCACGAATAGCAGTATTATGTACTGTAATGAGTTCGTTTTTTTTAATTGCGGCTGTTACTGTTGCTTTTTCCAAAAGACCACAAGGAATGGCGTGGTGAGCGCGTGCTTCTGCAATGTTCATTATCCAAGCACGATAAGTATAAAGACCGATAAAGTCTAGCTGATCACCTGGATGTAAATCTTTTTTAGCAACAGCACAGACTTCTACTACGGGATGGCTAAGAGGAACCATATCTTTTTTGCCATAAAGCATAATACGTGCGCAGGTGAGGGGAACTTCCATTGCTGTTAAATGATAGGGGCGATGAAAGGTGAAGTAAGGCCCCTGACCAATTTTTAAATCTTCCATACGTTCGCGTAAACGCGGGTGTGCTATTTCGGCAATGACAAAGACACCAGGTGAAACACCTGGACCTATTGAATAATCTACAACACCATATTGCTGTAAAATGCCCCCATCTTGTTTTGGAATAAGCACTTTGTTTAAATCTTGTAGCGCTGCTCGTGGTCCATGCATTCCTGGGCAATCGGGGAGAAGTCCGGTGGCATTGGCAATGGCTGCCATTTCAACCATCGTTTTGGAACCATCAATAAATTCGACCAACATGCGCACATTCATATTACGCCGGTATGCTTCTTCTTCGTAAGCGTCAGGTGTAGCATCAAAGCGCAGAGGATTATTTTTTCCTTTACCAGCTGCAACAATCTTATGTCCAAGGGCTGAAACAAATTCTATGAGTTCCATACAAGCAGTTGGTTCATCGCCGGCACCAAGTGTATAAATAAGCCCTCGTTTTTCTGCTTCATGTTTGAGATAAGCGCCAATTGTAACATCTGCTTCAACATTCATCATGACAAGATGTTTGTTATTCTCAAGCGCTTTAATACCAATTTCTGCTCCTGCTTCGGGATAGCCTGTTGCATCAACGATAATATCAATTTGTTCATGACGTAAAACAAGGTTAATATCATCTGTTGCTGCAATCAAACCTTTTTCAATGCTTTGCGTGAGAGCATAAGTATTTTCAACTTCACAGACATGTCCACCCTCGCCATAGGCTAGTGTAGCGGCATCAAAAATACGTGACGGCGTTCTAGTGGCTACAGCTGCGACTGTTATACCATCCATATGTGCAATACTTGATAATAAATCTGTGCCCATTTCACCACAACCAATCAGTCCAATACGGATGGGGGGATGCTTTTCTGCACGTTGTGTTAAATCATGCGCTAAACCTGTTAGGTTCACATTGCTTGCCATTCTTTTTTCCCATTTGAAAACTATTCTGCTAAAGAACTTTTCTCATTCATAAAGTGCATTTGTTTTTAAGACAATTAATCTTTTATTCTTGATGCTCTAATCAATGGATTTTATAAAAGCAAGAGGGGTGGTTGCTTTTATCAAATAAAATAGGAATAGCGTTATGCAGCAAAAAATAGCAGTACAAGATGTCACCAGTTTTATTGGGAAAGAAATGGGATTATCGGAGTGGCGTCTTGTTACACAGGATATGATTAATCAGTTTGCATGTGCTACAGATGATCATCAATGGATACACGTTGATGAGGAAAAGGCTAAAAAGACACCTTTTGGCGGCACGATTGCTCATGGTTTTTTAACATTATCGCTTTTGTCTACGCTCGCTTATGAGGCGCTTCCAGAGTTAGAAGGGAGCACAATGGGGATTAATTATGGTTTCGATAAAGTACGCTTCATGAGTCCTGTGAAAACAGGGGTACGGATACGTGCGCGTTTTGTGTTAGACGACGCAGAAATTCGCCCTTCTGGTCGAGTGGTTTTCCATTATGGGGTTACGGTGGAAATTGAAAAGTTAAAAAAACCAGCTCTTACAGCTCAATGGCTTATTGTTGCTATTTTGGAAGAAAAACCTTCCAATATCTAGATTATTTGAGTGCTTTATTTTATAAAATTTTTATACAATTCTATTAGAAGTTTCTTCAATGATAATATTGAGAATAATCTATAGGATGATAGATATAGTGGAGCTATCATAGCGTTGATGGCCATAGCAGGTTGCTATTTTCCTAGATCGTTTTGAAGAGGAGTTTCTTAATGTAGATAGTGCATTGCTTCACGCTTTTGTTTATAGCGTTCTTTAATGGGATCATACCCATCACGTAAAACAGAACGCTTCAAATGGAATATACTTGCGTTGTCAATTCACGGGCTTATTTTAAAGAAACATCTCTCAACGCTTGTTACATCCATTTCGCAATGGCGCCTGTGAATGGTATAATGATAAAACCATTGAGCACCCCTATCTTTATGCTTTGTAAAGAAGAAAGCAGACACCATCATATTATATGCTAACCGCCAATGTAAGACAGGTCTTGGCGCTTGAGATAATTCATAAGAGGCATGCCTTCCTTCCTTTCTTATATAGTTTTTACTCACCCAGCTCTTCCCGCTTGTAACGTGCAAGCGAGAGGTTTTGGTTGATTCTATATAAGTTCAATATGTTCTCTAAGGTTGGGAAAGGTCGTGACCAATGTCTTAATTTGACATGATAATTTATTATTTTTATGTTAAGAGAGAGTCTCACATACTGTGAGATCTCTTATTTTATCCCCTTTTATATTCAATCAATTAAAACTATTTTCTTTCATTTTACAAACGGATGGGGAGAGATAAAAACTGTTTAAGAAAAAAGTTCCTAATCTCTTATGAGCGTTTTCGATAGGCAAGGGGGAAGCACTTTGGAAGTGGCAAAGAGGATGATGGTATTGGCATGTGAAATTCTAAGTCTTTTAATGTTTTGTTTTATCAAGTTTTTGTACGATTTTATCAGAAGTCCATTGGGTTATAATATTGAGCATGATCAAAAGGATGATGACGATGGTCATGATGAAGGTATTATAGCGTTGATAGCCATAGCGGATTGCCATATCCCCTAAACCGCCTCCACCAAGATATCCAGCAAGTGAGGTGGCTCCTATGAGAGAAATGACCATGACTGTAAAACCTGTAATCAGGCTAGGGAGAGCTTCAGGAATAAGAACATGTCTGATAATTTGAAGACGGCTTGCCCCCATAGAGCGGATCGCTTCAATAAGACCGTTTTCAACGGTTTTAAAAGAGAGTTCCGCCATGCGTGCATAAAAAGGGATAGCTGAAATGGTCAGTATAAAAATTACAGCAGGCATTCCTATCCCTCTTCCTACAACGATACGCGTAACGGGAAGAAGATAAAATGCAAGAATAATAAAGGGAATGGCACGAATACTGTCAATGATCATGCTTAAAGGGCGATTGATGAGAGATGAGGAAAAAATCCCCCCGCGTGCTGTTGTGTGAAGAAGAAGACCAAGGGGAAGCCCTATAATAAATGCCATAAAAGAAGCACTAAGTGTCATCAATATTGTATCAATAACAGCTTGGGGAAGTTCATGAGACAGAACATTAAACATAGCCTAAGACCTCACAATATCGTCCTTTTTTCGTTAACCATTGAACAGCTTTTTCTAAAGCTTCTTTATCTTCTCCAGGAAGAGCCAAGAAGAGTCTCCCGATGGTTTCATCTTGAACTGTATCAATGCCACCATGCAAAATACGTGCTTTTAAACCACTCTCATTTTCTAGAAGATGAAGAAAAGGCTGCTGGGCAATTTCACCGGCAATATTAATTTCAATGACAGCTTCTCGCCCGATTGGTTTGAGATTTTTCGCAAATTTTTCAGGAAGTTGCGGGGTGACAAGCTTGAGCATGGCTATGGTTGTATCGTCTTGCGGTGATGTAAAGATGTCTTTCACACGTCCTTCTTCTACAATGTTCCCCTGATTAAGAACAACAACGCGATGCGCTATGGTGCGCACAACTTCCATTTCATGGGTGATGAGCACAATCGTGAGATTGAGGTGTTTATTAATATCAGCAAGGAGCTCTAGAATAGATTGTGTTGTTTCAGGGTCAAGAGCAGAGGTAGCTTCATCTGATAACAATATTTTAGGATTAGCAGCGAGCGCACGAGCAATGCCAACGCGTTGTTTTTGCCCCCCTGACAATTGTGCCGGATAGCAATATTCTTTCCCAGATAACCCAACCAATTCAATCAGTTCAAGGGCACGTTTGTGGCGTTGTTTTTTACTTACACCACTTAATTTAAGCGGCAATGCAATGTTATCAAGAATATTTTGCGATGAGAGAAGATTGAAATGTTGAAAAATCATCCCAATTCGTTGACGGTAAGGCGCCCATTCTATCTCTGATAGATTGGAAATATCAACACCTTCAAAAAAAATGGACCCTGCATCAATCTTCTCTAACCCATTTAAACAGCGGATAAGTGTTGATTTTCCTGCTCCACTGCGCCCAATAATGCCAAGGATTTCACCAGCATGGATATTTAAAGAGAGATTATTAATTACCGGAATACCAGCCGTTTTGTTAAAACAACGGCTGATGTTTTTTAAGGAGATAAGAGTAGGTTTTTCCATTCACAATTACTCGGACATTTGGCACAATTACTCGGATATTTGGCACAATTACCAAGATGTTTGGGCGGTTTTGCCAAAAATCTCTTTGATTTTTGCACGGATAAGATCGTTATTGTAAGCGGCAACTAATTTTTTAACCCATGGCTCATCTTTTTCGCTCGTGCGTACAACGATGATATTATCATAAGGATTATTTTTTGCGCTCTCCCATGCGACTACATCTTTTTCGAAGTTTAATCCGGAAACAATAGCCCAGTTTGTGTTTATAATTGCAAGATCAAAATCGTCAATAGCTCGCCCTAACATACCGGCATCGAGCTCACGAATTTGCAGGTTTTTAGGATTTTCGATAATATCAAGTGGAGATGCAAGAATATTATGAGGATCTTTTAATTTAATGAGACCTAAAGAATTGAGAAGAAGTAAGGCTCTTCCACCATTAGATGGGTCGTTCGGAATACCAACATGTGCACCATCACGAAGATCTTTTAAGTCTTTTATTTTGTGTGAATAAACACCGATTGGAGCAATAAATGTATAGCCGACAATTGAAAGTTTATAGCCACGTTGTTTCATTTGTTCATTAAGATAAGGGGCGTGCTGAAAAGCATTCGCATCGATCTCTCCTGCGTTAACAGCGTCATTAGGCAAAGCGTAATCAGAAAAATAAACGAGTTCAATATCTAAACCGTCTTTTTTAGCCTGTTCAGCAGCAGTTTTCCAAATAATCGCATCTCGCCCTTCCATAATACCAAGTTTGATTTTTGATTTGTCTGTAGCCATGACAAAGACCGTAGATAAAAAAAGAGCAAAGAGAGAGAGGAATAATCCTATAATCCGACTACGAGAAAAAAATTTTAATGTCATGTACTTTTAACTTTCTTTTCCAGGAGATTTTTTGAGGGAAGTGTCAATATGCTCTGTATTTTTTTAGGGAGATTTAAAGTTATACAAGCTTTAGAGAATATTCAATCACTTTTATTTTTCAAAGAGTATTATTTTTCCTTCTATTTTAGTTGTTTTGAGGGCTGATCATCATTCATTCTCAGAAATGCTCTGAAATTCGGGCAATCAATTCTTCTATTGCAATCATTTGTTGAGGGAACCAATGACACTTAAAAAACTTCTTTAAGGGACGATTGGTTGAAGAACCGGACAATCAGATGATGCTTTAGCCGTAAATTCATGAAGAACATACTGCGCAATCAAGATCAAAAGGCCGTGTTCGTGTAGGCGATAAAGAGAGATTTTGTTGCAATGTTGTGGGGTCTTTGGGGGGATAAAGGTTGCTGATCATTGGATTTAAACGCGGCAAATTTTTGTAAAGGCGAAATTTTGCCCTTCACATGTTTTAGAGAGGAAGAAAAATAATGTTAAGAAAGAAATTTTTATCAACAACAATGATTTTATGGGCTTTGGGAGCGTCAGAGGTGGCTGTGACTGCTTTTCACGCAGAAGCTGGAACCATTACAGGAACAGTTGCTCGTGTTGCATCAGGTCAGGTATCTTTACGCACAGGTCCTGCGACAGCTTATAAAGTTATCGCAATGGTTCCAATGGGAGCAAAAGTGCAAATTTATGGCTGCCTATCCAATAAAACTTGGTGTTCTCTTGGTTATCACGGAAAAGTTGGTTGGGCATCTGCACGTTACGTCAATGTTAACAATGTTCCTACCATTGCTTTTAAAAGGATGCCTGTAAAATCAAAAGCCATGGTAAAATCGCCAAAAGAAAAAGTAAAACAGGCTGTTTCCGACTTTAAAGCTCTTCCGGCGATTCAAAAAACACGGAAAAATATGCAAAAACTATACAGAACAGATGTGATTATCGATTCTACAGGTGTTAAAAAAAGGGATGAACGAACAATTTTAAATCCGTCGCAAAAAGCACAAGGCGTTTCTGTAAAGCACGTGAGTGCTTATAATCCCTCCTTTCCTAATAATGTCAATTACAAAAATTTTGAACGTAATGAAACGCGTTACCGTGTCGTGACCTATCCTGCTCGATAAAGGTAAAGTTAATTTCACAACCGGAATGACAAATAGGATCAGCAGCATAAAGCAAAAAATGCTTATGCTGCTGATCCTATTGTACCGTAAAATGGTATTAAGGCGGCAATGCTTAACTTAAGGTGGTGAGGCATTCAAGGATATTCAGAGTAAAATTTGTCAATACCTCGTATTACGGTTCTTTAGGATGGTGATATGAATCCTCAGCTGGAAAAGATTATACTGAAGAGAAGCCGGACTTTTGACAGACCGGTTAGGGCTCTTCATCTTTTCGGACAGGGCATTAATTTGCGGACTTAGGCTTTATCAAATTACGAGAAATGAGCAATTCAGCAATTTGAACGGCATTCAATGCTGCTCCTTTTCTTAAATTATCGGCGACAACCCAGAAAGCTAAACCATTTTCAACGGTGATATCTTCACGAACACGACTAATAAAGGTATCATCTTCTCCGGTACCTTCATAAGGTGTGGTATAACCACCATCTTCGTGTTTATCGATAAGCTGACAGCCTGGTGCATCGCGGAGGAGCGCTTGTGCTTCAGATGCGCTTAGTGGTTTTTCAAATTCAACATGGACGGCTTCGGCATGACCGATAAAGACAGGGACCCGAACAGCAGTGGCCGTTAATTTAATTTTCGGATCGAGAATTTTCTTCGTCTCAACCGTCATTTTCCATTCTTCTTTTGTATAACCATCTTCCATGAAAACATCGATATGAGGAATGACATTAAAGGCAATGCGTTTAGTGAATTTTTTTGATGTAATTGGGTCTGCAACAAAAACTGCACGTGATTGTTCGAAAAGTTCGTCCATTCCTTCTTTACCAGCTCCAGAAACCGATTGATATGTAGAGACAACAACACGTTTAATGATTGCAGCATCATGGAGAGGTTTTAAAGCTAAGACCAGTTGAATTGTTGAACAATTAGGATTTGCTATAATATTACGCTTAGAAAAGGCATTTATAGCTTCGCCATTGACTTCAGGGACTATTAACGGAACATTGGCATCATAGCGCCACGTGGAGGAATTATCGATGACGACACAGCCGGCAGCAGCGATTTTAGGGGCGTATTCTTTGGAAATGCTTCCTCCCGCAGACATAAGACAAAAATCTGTGTCAGAAAAATCGTAAGTATCCAGTGCTTTTACTTTTAAAGTTTTATCTCCATAAGAAACTTCTTGTCCTAATGAGCGTCGTGATGCTAGAGGGACAATTTCATGCGCAGGAAAACCACGTTCTTCTAAAATTGTAAGCATTTCACGACCAACATTTCCGGTCGCGCCGACAATTGCAACTTTAAAACTCATTTTCTATATACTCCTCATGTCTCTCCACATTTATTCCCCGTGCTATACTCAGGAGAGAGTGAGTTGGTCAAGGAACATCATTAAATTATATTTTTGATTTTCAACAACTCAATTTTGTGCACAGCAATCATCATCGTTAGCACAATAAATTGTTTTATTTCAAATGATACGTCTTTTTTAATCTTTCAGAATTGAAAAAATTGAATATTTTACGCTAAGCTATTATCTCTTTAGAAAACACTTTAATTAAGTGAATTCCTTATCTTCTGTCAATTGTTTACCTTCACACTTTTGAATTTTTTAAGGAGGTATGCGTGCTTCATGCCCTCATACCTTAAATGATAGAATTTATGGCACAACAGAATAAACTTAAGTATCCATATATAGATAAATTCTTATGAAAGTTATACATATATTTTTTTCGTGTCTATTTTTTACTTTATATTTCTTATTTTTACTTTAATCCTATTTTGCTATAAATATCAATCTTTGTAGTATGGTGGTATAAGATCTTTAATCTTTCTCGATATATTTAAGTGTTTTTTTAGTGTGTGGGAATATTCTTAGGCTTGTTTGGAGAGCCTTTTGTTTAAGTGAGTCATATGAGTGAAAAGCCGTTGAACACTCCCATATTTACGTTTAATAAAAGAGCAAGTTAGCACCATCATACATTTTTTAGCACCCAATGTCGTTACAGCTCTTGGTATGTGAGACGATTCAATAAGAGGTATGCCTTTTTGTACATTTTTACTCACACGCCAACTTTGCTTGTGTTGTGCAAACAAGAGATTTTGATTGATTCAATATAGAACACGTTTGAAATGAAAGAATTTTACGATATTCGAAACACTTATTCAATATCAATAACGTTAGATTATCATTATAAATCAACGTGCTATTTCTAAGTTAAACTCGTTAGAATTCGGATTATTTACAAATCAGATTAGATTAAGAATTTTCATTCTCATGAGGTGTGGGGAGACAGTCACAATTCTTGTCAAGATTATTAAGGACGTTGATTGTCCTTTCAGTGAATTTATGAAAATAAGGGGTCATTTTTTCATCAGAAATCAACTGCAAAATTGCTCTTTGTTTTTTGCGGGTCAGTATTCTGAAATTTTTTAAAAGTAAATATTCTGCTTTGCTTGCTATTCTGTCATCACAATGATAGGGGCTCTCTTCTTTTTTTGCGCTATCAGCATAAAAGAAGGAAACGGGAACATCTAATATATGAGCAATTTCCTGTAAACGTCTTGCACTTACGCGATTTAAGCCTTTTTCATACTTTTGGATTTGTTGGAATGTTACGCCTAAATGACTTCCTAATTGTTTTTGAGAAAAACCCATGACGTTTCTTCTGAAGCGAATTTTTTGGCCTAAAGAAATATCGTAAAAATGTAGATTTTTGGCTTTCACTTGATGTCCCCACCGGTTGCGAGCGCCCTCGCATTAGTATTCCGGGGTCTGGCAACACATTGATTTATAATAATAAATCATCCTTTTTCAACTTGAATCATAACTCCGAATATAGTAAGATTTTCTCATCACAAACCCTCTCAGATTGAATCAATTAATATCACTTGCTTGCACGTCAAAAGCGGGGCTGGTGTGTGGGTAAAAATGAGGAAAGAAAGGAGTAAAAATGCCTCTTATGAATCGTCTTAATGCAAGGGCTGTCGCAACATTGGGGGCTGGCAAATATAATGATGGTGCCGGCTTGCTTCTCCATAAGCGTAAAGATGGTGGTGCTCAATGGCTTTATCGTTATACCATTCATGGTCGGCGCCGCGAAATGGGCTTGGGTGCGTTGCGAAATGTTTCTTTAAAAAAAGCCCGTGAATTAGCAAATCAATGGCGTTCTGTTTTGCATGAGGGGCGTGATCCCATTAAAGAACGTGAGAAACAAAAGCGTGAGGCAATAAGTAATCTCCATTATTTAAAAGACATTGCCTTAGATGCTTTTGAAAGTCGTAAAGCTGAATTAAAAGGAGATGGCAAGGCTGGGAATTGGTTTCTACCTTTACAACTTTATATTCTCCCCAAATTAGGCTGTATTCCTATTTCAGAAATTACACAAACAGAGATACGCAATGTTCTTGCTCCCATCTGGCATGCAAAAGCTGCAACCGCAGAGAAAGCAATAAATCGTCTTAATATTTGTCTCAAACATGCTGCTGCTTTGGGGCTGGATGTTGATTTACAAGCAACGATAAAAGCACGGGCTCTCTTAGGGAAACAACGCCATAAAGCACAAAATTTACCAGCAATGGACTGGAAAGATGTTCCTGCCTTTTATCAGTCACTCTGCAAAACAACAACAATGACACAACTGGCTTTGCGTTTTCTTATTCTTACAGGCGTTCGTACACGTCCTTTGCGCTATATGCATGAAGATCAGATTGATGGGGATATATGGACCATTCCTGCTGAAAGTATGAAAGGACGACGCGATGCTACAGAAGAATTCCGCGTTCCTTTATCATCAGAAGCACTAAAAGTGATTAAACAAGCACGCCTTTTATCTCGTAATGGGTTTCTTTTTTCTGCAACCGGTCGTGGTCCCCTTGCATAGAACAGCATGTTACAATACATGAAAAAAACAGGACTTGAAGCCTGTCCGCATGGTTTTCGCTCTAGTTTACGTGATTGGCTCGCAGAAACAACCAATGCCCCTTATGAGGTTGCTGAAACCATTCTAGGTCATACGGTTGGGGGAAAAGTGGAGCGTGCCTATCGTCGGACTGACTATTTAGAACAGCGTCGTATTTTTATGGATAGATGGGCTTCTTATGTTACTGATCAAAACAATAAAAGTTGTGGATAGCTCTATGTCTCCATTTTCCTTATTTTATCCATAACGGATAATACAATCACAAATTATTGCTTCTCTTGATAAAAAATCACAAGATATTGTTTTTTTGCTGGAAAAGTTTGCTACGAATTGCTATTTATATATAGTTAATAAACAGTGATTCTATCATTTAATATAAAGGGGATTCCATGATTCCAAACGGACCACTCCTCACAGTACGTGAGAGTGCAAAACTACTTAATATAAGCGTTTCAACACTTTGGCGGCGGGTCGCTGATGGCTCGGTACCAAAGCCTTTAAAGATTGGTTCCTTAGCGCGCTGGTTACAATCTGACCTTTGCGATGTAATCGAAAAGGCAAAAAACCAACGTGGCAACGACGCCGCCTAAAGAAAACTTCGCCTTATAGGACAGACAAAGTATTTCGACTTTCGCAAATCCCGAAATAACAGAATCTGTCCTGTAATGCAAGTAGCAGGAAGGGATTTTATGCATTTTACAAATGCTACAACAAGCAATGCTTATGCATTGCATACAACAGCTCAAAAAATTACTTGTGCATTACGTGGAGTTTGGCATGGGCGTTATGGAATAGCCCGTTGCCCTGCTCATGATGATAGGCTGCCTAGCTTATCCCTTGCCAATGGACATGATGGGCGTCTCTTACTCTATTGTTATGCTGGCTGCTCTTTTAGAGAGATCATACAAGCACTCATTAGAATTGGATTGCTTGGAAAACAAGCTTATGATCAGACGCTCTCTTTCTCCAAACAGTTTTGTGCTGATCTCAAACGAGCAAAACAGAAAGCAGAGAGAGCAAAAGCAATTTGGCAACAAAGCCAACCAATCAAAAATACTTTAGCAGAAACCTATTTACGCATGCGGGGTATTACATGTGATTTGCCTGCTGATTTACGTTTTCACGACAAGTGTCTATACCCCTCTGGGGGTACACTGCCCGCGTTGGTGGCTCTTGTTAAGGGCGCTGGCTCTTTCGCCATTCATAGAACCTTTTTACAAGCCAATGGCTGCAAAACAGATCAGAAACCAGCAAAAGCCATGTTGGGATCTGTAACGGGTGGTGGGGTGCATTTAAGCCAAGCCAATCCAAAACATCTGGTTATTTGTGAAGGCATTGAAACGGGGCTGTCTCTGCTGTCTGGGTTGTTATCAGAGCCTGTGAATTTATGGGCGTCTCTTTCAACCAGTGGCATGATGCGTGTGAATTTACCCCCTACAAAAGGGCGTCTCACCATTGCAATGGACGGCGATGATGCGGGTCGTAAAGCAGGTTTTACCCTCGCTGCGCGTGCCTATAACCATGGCTTTGAGGTCTTTATGATGCAAGCTCCAAAAGGAACGGATTTTAATAACGTATTACTTTCTTAAAAGAGGGAAACTATGAAAGATAGTAATTTACAAAACAATAATGAAAATACTCCCGTCAATGATAACGATAATGTCTCTTTAAACGAAAATACTTGTTTAAAAGCCATTCCTTATGAACAAGCCTTGCAACAAAATGGTTGGGGGCAATTAAAACCGATTGCTACGGCTCTCTTACCTGTCGAGCCTTTTAGCTTATTACAGCTTCCAATGCCATTAATGGACTATATTTATGAGGTTGCCGATCTTCAACAATCTTCTATCGATTTTATTGCTATCTCTGCTTTATGTGGCTTGGCTGCTGTGATTGGCAATGGCGTGCGGATTGCTCCCAAAAAACATGATAATAATTGGAAAATTGTTCCTAATCTCTGGGGTGCTCTTGTGGGGCAACCTTCAACACTCAAAACACCTACCATGCAAGCCGCTTTAACTCCTCTCTATGCCTTTCAAGAGGAATGGCATCAAGAATGGTTAAAGAAGAAAGAACAGCAAGAAAAGAAAGATATTCTTATTGAATTAGATAAACGAGAAAAGAAAAAACAAGCCTATAAAGCACTCAAAGATCAAGATGAGGAACAAGCCCTTGCCCTTCTTTCACAATCTATTGAACACAAAGAAAGTGATGATAACACTCTTGATAAACGACGTCTTATTGTCAACGATGTGACTGTCGAAAAGCTTGGGGAACTCTTAAAAGAAAACCCCCGTGGTCTCTTGATGGTACGAGATGAATTGGCTGGGTTTTTAGCTAATATGGAAAGAAAGGAATACCAAACAGACCGTGCCTTTTATCTAACAGCTTTTAATGGCAATACGTCATACACCTATGACCGTATTGAACGTGGAACCATTCATATTCCCAATGCAACCATTTCCATTATTGGGGGCATTCAACCCTCACGCATTATTCCCATTATTCAAGCCATGTGCCATGGAATAAATGATGATGGTTTCATGCAACGATTTCAAATGATTGTATGGCCCGACGAACGAAAAAAGCGGTTATGGACGGATAGACCTCCCAATCAAAAGGCATGGGAAAGCTATCAAGGGGTCTTTCGTTCTCTTTATGATAAACCGTTAGGCTCACCAAAGCATCCGATAACCATACACTTTTCTACTGATGCCCAAGAGATCTTTCGTGTATGGTGGGAAGATTTTCAGAAAAAAATAAATAGTGGTCATTTCTCTACAAATTTACAATCGTATCTTTTGAAAATGGATAAAACCATACCAACACTTGCGTTGATTTTTGAATTGACCGAAGGGGGTCGTTTTGAAATCAATAGAAATGCTCTTGAGAGAGCCTTATATTGGGAAGAATATCTGATAAGCCATGCAAAACGTCTTTATGCGGCGCATGATACATTAGCAACAGAAAGTGCAAACTTGCTTGTCAAGCGCTGTGATTGTTTACCTAATGTTTTTACTGCACGGGATGTTTATAAACGTGATTGGAAATGTTTAAAAGACAATGAAGCTGTGAAGCAAGCTTTAGAGCTTTTATGCCGTTGCAATTATATTCGTGAAATCTCTGGAGACAATAACTCCCAAGGCGGTCGACCTACCATACGCTATGAATGGCATCCTTTAGTGAAAAGTCATAAAACATTTCAATGAATGAATTTTAAATTCCAATAAAACATATAACTTATGTATTCATAAAATGAAACCTTCAAAACACTTCCCATCTATTGGTTTTGGAGGTTTTGGGGGTTTTGGAGGTGCTTTTTATTCCCCTCTTTATATATTTTAAAAATCAAAATAAAAGTCACTATATTTCAATATGTTAATTTTTATCAACTTTTCAAAAAACAATCTATATCAACATTACAACCTGTAAATTCAACTTATAGCATAGGTTTTGTAGGGGTTTTGGGGGTATAGGGGGGTATATGCTTTTTATCTTTCTTACAAAGCAAGCAATAAAAGCCTATCAAAACATACATTCTGATATCTTAAAAGCACATATCAAATTTGTCTTTTTTCCATAAAACGAACAGCAAATTTCACTATTTTGCTGATTTTACCTCATGTCATGGGCTGTGGATAAGCAGCATTTAATAAAATTTCTTTTTAAGCAGGTTGTGGGTCTTTAGCACCCTTTTTTTATTTTAT
>NZ_JBHINI010000021.1:0-16764 GCF_042194935.1 Bartonella sp. CL71SXKL
CTGATGCTGTTCTCATAGCCAAAAATCACTTGCAGAGTGCTGTTGCTTGAGGGAACCTCTAAATCATTGCCACTATCATCAAACTCTGCTTCAAATGTATCGGCTTTATTATACAACACATTGATTTATAATGATAATTTACTGTTTTGTATATTGAATGAGAGACCCGAATATTGTAAGATTCTCTCATTTCAAATCTGTTTATATTGCTGAAGTATTTTTTTCAATTTTTTCCTCAATCGTATTGTGTAAAATTAAAATAATCGGGATAGCCATAAAACAACAGATCAAAATAAATAAGCTAAAAATACATATAAAAGTAAAGATATCAAACTCTCTGCCCCCATCCAATACTTGGATAATGACCTTATCCAACATCTGGATAACAAAGTCTACTGCCAAAATGATAACAAATATGCAGATGATTATTCTATAGTCCTTCGATGAAAGGACCATAACTTCTTTAAATGCTAAAACTTCAGATTCTTTATCAAATGCTGAAGAGACTCCCAAAACCTTATTATCTGGATTTTAAAGTGTCTCATGAAATGGTTATGTTTCTTGTATTGTCATACTGGTCTCATTTTTTTCTTTCATTTTCGGAGCGTGTTTCTGGTGCTTCTCCATATCTTTTCCATCTATCTCTTTCCGCTCTTTCACAGTTTCTGTTACACAAAAAACAAAGAGTCCCTATAATAACCATAACGGATATGATGAGTACTATTGCAAATCCCACCGTTCATTCCTTTTTCAATGAAATCGTTGTTTATCATCTCATGCATTCTTCCTCATTTGCATCAATGAACAACTTTCTGTTCTCTTATCGAGATATTTTCTTCAAATTTTGAAGCCTATTGTTTAAACTATCAATTTCGTGATTGAGCCTTTCTAGTTCTTTATTGAGTCGATCAACATGTCCATGATGTTCAGAAATCACTTCTAAATAATGTAATGCTTGAGACTGATCCTTAGGCTTATTTGCTTCATTTAGTTTTCGAAAAGCCTCTGTCCTTTTCTCAACATGCTCAAATATAGTCAAAACCTTCTCGATACGCTCAAAAACCGCATCATTGCGTTGTAGAGTTATTTGATATTTATAAGAAAGTTGTTTGTTGTTTGGCATATTTTTCAGCAATGCCAAATAGAGTTCCTGCTGTTCAAGAGCTATTCTCTTCAAGTCGTCTACCGACACCCCCAATATTTTCATTGTATCGTTCCATCCCCGTTCAGCATTTTCTTTTTCAAACTTGACTGAATCCAACTTTTGAACAGCATCATCGCGCTCCCTAACCACTTTGGAACAAAATAATTTATCTATACCCGTATAGCCATGCGAGGTAGACAAAAAATATGGTAGCAAAAATATGATAAGCAATAAGCCTTCTCTAAACAGAACTTTTTTTGTAAACATTTTTTTATTTTTCTCTGAACACAACAATTTAAATAGACATATAAATTCATAATGAAATTTATTAAATCTATTTTAAATAATCTACAATAAAAATAAAAAATGATAAGTTGTACAACAATTAAATACGCTACACATAGAGTAAATCTATAAAAACTAATTTATTCAACAGAGTAGCCATGGAATTTTCTATCTAGTTTTATATCTCTAGAGGAGTAATTTAATCTTTTATCCATGACTTTAAAAGAGTTTAATACGATGCTATAAATAATTCAAAAATGATATTTTGATTAACAATCATATTAACAATGGTGAAATAATGAGTAGACAAAACAGATAAACACAACCAATGATATTGAAGGGTATAAAAGCTACTTTTAATATAGCTTTGTTTTTTATCAGCAGCAGTAAAAAGTTTGTGTTTTTTACAAAGATTGAAATTTATTCATTTTTTATCGTATATTTTATGCTATCTTCCTTAAATTAATTAAAAGATCATAGAGTATTAAACTGATAGAATGCATTTTTCTCAAGCGGCATTTTTAGAGAAATGTTTATTTAATCAGTGAAGACAAACAATGAGCAAAGTTATAATTTGAAAAGACAGTATATAATATTTATGATCAATGATCTAAATTAGAGACATGAATTGGGGGAGTTTGATCTTTCTTACAGCACAGTAGCTCAAAAAAACAGTAGATGAAGTTTAAAATTCACCATTACCCATCATAAGATGAAAGCTTTCATCCCACGTTTGATTTTTTTAAACTATTTTCTTGTCCTGTCTGTAATATCTAAAGAATATCTTCAAGCACTCATAAGCACTCTTTTAGGTTATCATTTCCATAATCAACGTAACGGTTATCGAGCTTCCATTCAAGATACTGTTTTGCAAAAGGAAATCGTCATTTCAGGATACAGAGGGATTTATGTATTTAGTCACAATGTATCATGCACCCTTCCTCTTATATCAGAAATTTAATTCTTAATCGTAATGACGTGATTAAAAAGCACCTTGCGAGACAATCTTTTTAATAAATTTTTAATAAATAAAGTAAAGATGAATTCTGAAAAAAACTTTTTTAGACGTAAAGTGATACGGAGAAACAGTCAGAAAGAAAGGGGGGGATTACAAATGTTGATGACTATAAAAAAAGATATCAAAAAATTACCAAAAACCGATTTATGGATCATTTGTGCTATTTCACCTGATCAGCAAAGAGAATGGATCAGTAAATGGTATATAAAAAATAAACACACCTCTATAAGTTCTAATTATGTCAATGATCTTGCCGTCCTAGGATCATTTTACAGATCTAGACAAAATGATTGCTATGAAAGCAACAGCCCCACAAGCAACTCCCCTCAAAAGATGACAATCTCATTTATGAGGCTTATGTTGCTCCTCATAATCACTTTAAAATTGCATCATTTCCTTTCATTAATACGCTTTGAAGTCTCATATAGACTAAGGGACCTTTTTAATTTTGGGGTGGTTATGGAAAACAGCTTTCCACCGATCCCTGAATGGGGATATGAAACCGCTCCCTTTTCACAGAAAAATATTCTTTTCAGTGGAAATTCTTATTGTACAATCTATGGAACAACACAATGAACAGACCACGCACCCTTGCTCTCAACTATGGCTCCTATAATGCTGTCCGCATGCTGATCGGCGTTTACCATGCTATTTTTTTAATGTCCATGGGAGTGAGTCTGGCGCAATTAGCTCTGCTTCAGGTTGTCTTTTCCACCACTATTCTGCTGCTTGATTTTCCCTGCGCTGTTTTATCTGACAGATATCGACGTAAATATTCCGTTATGGCTGGGGTCTTTATGACAGGAGTATTTTATATTTTATGCCTTCAAGCTCCCAATATGACAGCACTTATTATTGCGCAAATTCTCTATGCAGCGGGCATTTGCATCATTGTCAGCGCCATTGACGGATGGATTTACCATTCTCTAGGCGATAAACAGGATCACTTTTCGCATTATGCTCATCTCTACCACCAGGTTAACTCTTTCGGAAGTATTCTCAGTGGGATTGTAGGAATTGGAACGATCTATTACTCTGGACAATATTTTATGGGATATATCATCTCATGCCTCATGATGGGATTTATTTTTTTGATATTCCTTATTGTTCCTGAAGAAAAGAAAACGACAATTGAAACGTCCAAAACAAAAACAATCTTGCACAATGCCAAGGAAACGCTCTGGATATTTCAAAATACAGTAGGAGGAGCATGGTTTATTTTCCTCATGTGCCTTTTTAGCGCTGGTATTCAGATTATTTATCATTTCTGGCAACCGATAATACTTTCAGGGGGAAAAATTCATCACCTCAACGGTTCGCAAATGCTCGTCTTGATGTGCTGCCATATTGGAGCCTTTTCAGCACAATATTTTTCAAATTTACTGATGTCTAAGTATCATGTTCTTGATAAAAAATATAAGAATTCTATAAAATATTTTTCCTTCTTTTCTGCTCTGATGTGCATAGCGCTCTATTTTTTAGTTCATAGTCATCAAACTGCTGCATCAGTCATCGCCTTCTCTTTAATCCATGGATTTATTTGCACTGTACCGATCGGTGCAAAAAGCTTATTTTTCTCAGAACTTAACCAAAAACAAACGCAACATATTTCCGGTATTGTTGGTGCTGTCTCTTTTAGCGGAAGAATATTTTCAATTACAGTATTGAGTATTATTTCTTTTCTTCCTGCAAAAGTTTCTCCATCTTACTACCTAATATTACCGACCATTACTTTTTTCATGTGTGGTTTGGTTGTCATGAGATGGATGAAACACTCTCAAAAGTCTCTATGAGAGGAAAACCATAACATTTCACCCAGAATGTTTTCTTCTAAAAGAAATCGATACTTTTTTGAGAGCATTGCCACATCCAACTTTCAATATACAATGCAAATATAAAGCAACACATTGATTTATAATCATAATATACCAAACTTGAATATTGTAAGATTCTTTCTTTTCAAATCTATTTTATGGTTGAAACAATCAAAATCATTTGCTTGCACATCATAAGTGGAGAAAGCCGTATAGATAAAAACGATTTAGAAAAGAAAAAATGCCTTTTATGAACTCTCATAGTCAAAATCTATAACAACAGGAAGGCAGATATATAATATGCCTCTTTGCATCTTCATAAGGATACAAATGGTGTGGCTTTATATGTCTCACAGAAACTTTTGTGTTTTATACCATTTACGAGGTGGCGTCGCAAAATGGGCTTATACACATTGCAAAGATATCTCTTTAAAACAAGTGCATAAATTGGCAACACAAGTATATTTGTGTTTAGAACATGCTTTTTATATGAGAGGCATAATCCCAACGGGATAAACAAAAGCGTGAGATACGCAATCTTCATTATTTAAAGGACACGACCATAGAGATTCATGAAATTTGTAAAACTGAATTAATAAGATGATGATAAAAATGGGAGCTCATTTCCATCTTTTCCGTTTTCATATTTTTTTCAAAATTAAAAGATCCTTCCGTTTTTAGAAATAACTCGCTAACAGATATATACAATATTTTCTCCCCTATTTGATATATAAAAGCTGACATAACCGATAAAGCAGTAAACCATCTTAAATATTGATCTCAAATATGCCGTTGTATAAGGAATAGGTGTTGATTGACACGCAAAAGCAAAAGCTTAGTAAAACAACGTCATAAAATAATAAATATGCCACCAAACGATTGAAACGACATAGGGAGATCAAAAACACTTTGTAGAACCAAATCCGTAACATATCTAGCTTTACGGCCGCTTATTCTTATAAACGTGCGTGCTGCTCCCTATATCCATAAAATAAATAAGCAATCCTTAGCTAAAAAATATGCAACGTCAATGTGATTGCTATAACAGAGCTTCGCTTTCTCCTTTATCAACAATAGCGATTTACATGAAACATCTTGCGCTTAAAATATCCCCCATTGGTTTTGCTTTAGTTTACACCATTAGAAAAGAAATTTTTGTACCTTGTTTCATGAAACATAAAATTAAAAATCAACACAGGAATTAAGAAAATGAGCAACCACACGCGCTGCTAATACAGGTATTACAATTTCGCACATAAATTTAGATGGAAGGAAGATAAAATAGCACCACTCTATAGCAGAGTAGCTGATAGAAAACGCCTAGCAAGAAAAGCAATCAAAAAACTTCACAAAATTGAGATTGGTAGAAAAGCAAATGAGCACAAATCACTGAAAACAAAATTCCTATACACAATCAACTGCTTTTATAACAATAAATGGCGGAGAGGAAGAGATTCGAACTCTCGAGAGCCTTTTGAGCCCTACTCCCTTAGCAGGGGAGCGCCTTCGACCACTCGGCCACCTCTCCAACAGAGAGGCATAAATGGTATCAACAGAAAGTTCAAGACATTTTCGATTTTTTTCCCAAATATCTGAAAATTTTTCTCCTATTGATCCCATAGGGAGCAAAAGTTAATAAAACAAGAATTGTGTCTTTTTTACCACAGCATCTCGAATAGTACATATATATATTACAAAAAGGTAATTTCATATTTGAAACTCTAAAAAGATTAGTTATAGCTAAGATAACAAGTGCTGCGTATTTTACTTATGTCTTTGTCCTTAATGCGTTAGGCAAATGGTACTCTTTAGAAGAAATTTAACCGGACCGCGGAGATCCCATATGAATATTAAATCCCTCTTTTTAAGCTCTACAGCAGCTTTTTTAGCAATTTCTGGAGCACATGCCGCTTCAACAGTTATCGCCGAACCCGAACCTGTAGAATATATTCGCGTTTGTGATGCCTACGGAAAAGGATATTTCTATATCCCTGGAACAGAAACCTGCATGCGTTTATCAGGAAATGTTCGTACTGATTTTATAGGCGGTAATAATATCGATGCAACAACCGAAACTGAACTAAGAAACAAAAGAAAAACCTACGGCGCCGCATCACGGCTCACCCTTGTTTTTCAAGCAGCTTCTGAAACAGAAATGGGAACACTTCGTTCATATGCAAGAATTTATTCAAACTGGGGTGATGGTAGAGACAACGCTGCTGCAAGGCTTGCCGCGGCTTACATTGAACTGGGTGGTTTTCGCGTAGGTCTTGATGACACAATTTTCAACAGCTGGACTGGTGATTATGGAGATGTTCTCAATGATGACAGCATAGCGCCTGCCGGCACAACACGCACCAATTTTATTTCCTACACCTTTAATGGTGATTCCGGCTTTTCTGCTATTATCGGTGCTGAATTAGGCAATAATGCAGATTCTCTTCCAGGAATAACAGGATACTACATTGATAAAGATGATAAGCTTGTTTCTATCACTGAGGGTACTCTTCCAAGTAAAGCAATTAAAAATTACACCCCGAATGTGATTTTGGGTATAAAGTTCATGCAAAAATGGGGTGGTTTTTCAGCAGTTGCAGCATATGATGCTTACTACAAAAAGTGGGCTGGAAAAGTACGTGCAGATTTCAATGTCAACGATCGTTTCAATCTATGGGTAATGGCTGGCTATAAAAATGGCCTTGATTACTACACAGTAAATGAAAATGATGAATTATCACGACAAAGCACAACGATTTATGCAAACTGGGGTGGTAAATGGGCTGCTTGGGCGGGTGCCACTTACAAGCTTACTCCAAAAGCAAATTTGAATGCTCAAGTTTCTTATAGTGCTGTAAAAACCTTTGCAACTTCTGTAAATATTACATACACGCTGGTTCCAGGATTTGTGATTACACCTGAATTAACCTATGTTTCTTGGAATGATGATCGCGTTGTGACGGATAAAAATAATGATGAAAAACATTTATTCAATAAGAAAAGTGCTTTTCAAGGTATGATCCGTTTACAGCGTTCATTCTAATCCTATTTAAGCTACAGCTTTTAAAAACTGGCAACATGGTTTGCCAGTTTTTATTTTTGGAATCAAATATCATGAATATCTTTTCCTGATACGTATTGTCTCTCGGAAAAAAACGACTTAGTTTCATAAAACTACTCTCAGAAGATTAACCCTGATATGCTTGATAAGAGCACTGCATACGGGCGTTTACACATCACTTCAAACACAATCTCTTCCTTGCCCTTTAAAGCATGAGCAAACCCTTTTGCTTTATGACAAAATTGGTCTTTCTTAGCAATTTACTTCTAACCTTTGTTAATTTAGGTCATGAACTTCTCTGGTCAATTCTGTACTGAACAGATAAAATATTGAAAAAAACAAGACATCATTGTGTTTTTGATATGCCTGAATGTGTCTTCTATCAACACTCTAAAACACAATGTTTTATAACACGGCTTCATTAAAAAACTTAATCATCAAGAAACATGCTGTCAAAACGATGCAAATATTCCCTAAAGCAATAAAAGAGAAAAGCGATATATCTTCAAAAAATGAATTGACCTCTTCCCCTTCTAAAGAATAAAGCCCCTATCAGGAGCAATCTGTAAATACCCCTATTTTTCCTGAACCTACATCACATTGATTTATAATCATAATTTATTATTTTTCATGTTTCAATCAACCAAAACCTTTCACTTGTACAACAAGCGGAGAGAGCCGTGTGAATAAAAACGAGTAAAGAAAACCCTTTTATGAATCGTTTTAAACTCCAAGGGTTGTCGTAACATTGAGATCTGACAAAGTGTACGATAGTGCTAGGCACTTTTATTAAGCATAAAAATGAGGATACACTTCATAGAGGATTTTAGATTATATTCTCTATAAACGTCGCTGTAAAATATGTGTTGTAATACGCATTAAAAGACATTGCTTTAAAACAAGCATGGAAATATACAACACAAGTCCATTTTATTTGAAGCGTTTTATCCTGCGTAAGGAGCATGCCATCATATACGCAACATCTTGACTTTACGCGTTTTTAAAGGACGAAAAATATAAGACAAAGAAACAGTAAATTTAATCTTTGCAAATCATAGAGCTTTCAGAGTTATGTTTTCATAAAACGCCTTATACCGTACATGGGATTTTTTACACGATTAATGCCTTTTTTACATAAAACGCATTGGCAAAAAGCAGCCTCTCTTGATAATAAAAAGGCTTACACGTAATCATAAGCCATATTTTCAATTAAAACGCATTGAATTCACGGAAAATACTTATCAACCAATGCATAAAGAATTGCTGCTGTTTCAACATCTAGAATCCCATCATAATTTTCTTGACGAAAATGAAGTTGAAATGCTCGGATCAAATCTTTGTATCCTGTTTGGGGACACGCAGCAGAAATGTCATATCCATAACATTTTAGCTTCGCCAAAACATCTTCTTTGGGTGGAAAATTCTTAGAGAATTGCTCTTGATAATGACTTTTTAGTTCATCATCATACCATGCTCCTATACCTGCCTTATAAAGTTCTTTCCATGGAAAAGCTGCTCCTGGATCACTTTTTCTTCCAATGGCAATATCACTATGTCCCACCACATCAGTTGGCATAATATCGGGATACCGTTGAAGAATATTTAAGGCAAGTTCCTTAACGGCATCAATTTGTATTGGATTATAAGGAGGAAATATCCCCCCCTCATCATGATAAGCCATAAAATCAACTGTCTCTTCTGGAGACTCAGAATGACCCGTCGCTAAATTAACGATTTCAATCCCGATAGATGCATCATTGAGATGACTATGCCCAGCCCATGAACTCACACCCGCATGCCATGCACGCTCATTTTCATCGACCAGATTAAAAATACGCATGTCCTTAAAGCCTGCCTCACGATATGTCTGCTCTGAAGGATCAGGAACAAGATAGTGTGCACTAACCTTTTCTCCTGTAAGCGCCATAATCGAGGCTTTAAAATCAAGAGCCGTATAATGCATGACGAGAAAACGAACGCGACGATTAAAACTCTTGACAGAACGATAACTGTTGTAATCAATCTGATACATAAAAGCCCTTTCTTTGTTGCTTAAAAAGACCACTGCGCACCACAACAAATAGGATACGAACTGTTAAAATTTCGCAATGAACTTCCTAATCTAGATACTAAGAATTACGCCTAAAATTTGTTCATCAAAAACATTGACACTCTTATCAACAATTAAGACACATTTTTATTTCTCCCCCACACACGCGTAAAATGTTTTTAACCACATTCACAAATACACCGCATTAAATCTTTTCCCCAAACAAATTCCTACAAATTACCAATCGAAAAGAAAACAAAAGCGTAAAATGATCACTCATTAAATCTTCACGTCTTACAGAAAAAATAATTCTTCCTGTTATCAAATTGAAAAATATCGCCCCTCGGAAGCGAACACCCAACGATCATGCAATCACACAAAAACTTAAAGGAAAAATTTTATGAGCTCTTTACAGCAATTTATTATCAGATAACTGAACGGAACATGTTCACAATAAACTGGACATATATTTCAATAAAATTTGCAAAACTTGCCTGTAAATGACACGACTTCTTGTCTTTTCACACCATTGCTTTTTGATTTACAAAGAATCTGAATTATTTACAACGCTTGAGGCACATGAAGTCTCTGGATTCCTTGTCATCAGCTCTATGAAATATAACATATTGATTTATAATCATAATTAATCATTATAAATATTGAATGTAGCGAACCTAATATCGTAAAGTTTTTCTTAATTTTGAATCAATCAAAGTCATTTAATGACACATCAAAAGAAAAAATACCCTATAGACAAAAACCACTGAAGAAAAGGATCAAAATACTTCTTATAATAGAACGTTTAATAATTTAAGAAATATTGTTACGTCCCCATAGAGGTTCATTTTTTCTTCTCCGTTTTCAAATATCTTTTTAAAACCAACCAAGCTGCATATTCTTGTAAGACGACACCTAAAAGTGGTCGCGTATAGGGAAAAGTAATATGATCCTCACCATAACCTTTCATCCGTATAGCCATGGTAGCATGTCCAAGGCTTTCTGCTTGATTTTCTAATGTCTCCAAGGAAGGCTCTAGGCTCACTTCAACCTCAAGCAGTGGAATATCTTGTTTACCTTTTTCTATGGGCTGAAAATATTCTAAAAGCCGCGGATCATTGGCAGACCAATGAACCTCAACGTGCATTGCTAATTGTTTACAAGCAGTAGTAACTTCTGCACCAACCAAATAGGGATGAAAATGATTTTCAAATTCTTCCACGAAATGTTGTTCCAAGGGCGCTTCTGATTGACCAACAAGCTGTACAAGAACATAGGGGCTTTTCCATAAAAAATGCCGTTCAAAGGGTTCATTTTCAAGATGATCATCAACCCACTGCGCAATTGTACTTTCATCAATTCCAATCAAAGTCCATGCATACCCCGCACGCGATACAAAAGAATATTTCTTCTCGTTGTGTTCTAAATAATTCTCTAAAAGCGCAAGAGCCTGTGATGGTGGACCAGGCAAAACAACAAGCGTACTTCCATCGCAAGAGAGATAAAAGCCTGGTGCTGTGCCTGTAGGATTATCAAGCACGGTTGCTGTCTCAGGAAACAATGCTTGACGCGCATTACTCTTATCCACCAAAATCCCTAATCGTTGTAATTGACCTTTTATTGTTTGCCAAACATCTTCATGATGTAGTAAAGGCTGCTTTACAGCTTGAGCAACTCCATCGCGTGTTATGTCATCTGATGTTGGTCCCAATCCCCCACTGATAATGATAAGATCTTCTTGTCCAAGACAAGAAACAACAGTCTCACTGATTTGCTGTAATTGATCAGCACAAACAAAATGACGTGTGACTTGAATATTTCTCTTGTTCAAGCTTTGGCTTAAATCTTGTAAATTCGTATTCAAATATTGTCCTGAAAGGAGTTCATCACCAACAGTGATAATCGCCGCACGACAAACAAAGACAGGCTTCACAAGAGAATTGCGAACAGCTTCAGCCATTTGACAGGTAGAGGCGACACCTCCAAGATCATAGGTAACGGTTTTTCCAGCACGAATAACCTGATCAACACTCTCAGATAATTGTTTTGCTGCATCTTTAAAGCCTAAATGCTCTAAGAGTAAAGCCGTGGTATAAAGCATCGCAGAAGGATTTGCTTTATTTTGTCCAGCAATACGTGGTGCGCTTCCATGAACAGGTTCAAAACAAACAATCTCGCTCCCCACATTCGCATGAGATGCAAGCCCCAATCCCCCCATTATCCCAGAGCCAAGATCAGAGAGAATATTGCCAAACATGTTTTCAGCAACAATCACACCAAACCGCTCTGGCTTGGTTGCAATCCACAAAGCAACCGCATCAACATTATGAATATCTGCTTCAATTTCCGGATAGTTTTGCGCAATTTTCTCAAAAATTTCCTGAGCAAATTGTCCACTTTCTCGCATAACATTGGGCTTATCAGCAAAAGTAACGCGCTTAAAGCCATATTTCCTCGCATAAGAAAAAGCATATTCAAATAACCGCTCTAAACCAAAGCGTGTCTGCAAACGGACTGTCCACGCAGCTTCCTCAAGCCCATATTTTGTCAAATTTGGATGTTTTAGCCAAACGGCTTTTTCAGGAGAAATACCCCGAAAATCCAATCCAGCATAAAGGCCTTCACTATTTTCTCTGATAACACAAAAATGAAAAGGTTTTCTCGGACCAGAGATGTATCTTACAGGACGTATATTTGCAAACAAACCTAACTTTTGGCGAAGTTGAAGTGCGGGAGCAACATAGGCAAGGTTTTTCTCTTTTAAATGCGGAGCAAGTTCTTTTAAAGCCGCTTCTTTTCTTTTATTGGTCACAGCACCAAGTAAAATAGCATCACTCTGAGTAATTTTTTGCCAAGTCGCTTGAGGGACAGAATCTCCTTCCTGTTTCCAACATTCAAAACCAATATCACCATAAGTCAATTCAATCGGCAATTGAAATTGCTCTAAAACCATCAACGCAGCATCACAAACCTCTAGGCCTATCCCATCACCAGGTAAGACAAGAACTTTCTTTTTCATAGTCCCTCCATCCACTCATCAATGACTGCATCCGTCATAGTAGGATTATCCTCCCACAAACGCGTACCAGCACCAGAGATAAGCTTATATTCATGATTCAGATTATGACTTTTTGTCTGATTATCTACCGTTGCAAGTTGCGACTTTTCTCCCACTAAAGCTAAAAACTTCCCCTTATACTTAACTATTTCATCTCTAGCATCTATTTCTAATAAGAGTTTAAACCCTCTTGTCATGCGTTCAATTGCCACGCTTTTTTGTTTATCGGGAATCTCCAATAAAACTCTTTTTTTCATAATGCCAGAAGGATGCATAAAACCATTGAGTATTTCCAAAGCCCCCGATAAATCATTATTTTCTAAGGAGGCAAGAATATCTCCAAGGCGCCGTTGCAAAACCTTATCTGGATAGCCAGGTGCATTCACAGCAAGCACAGCTTGAACATTGGGAAGCTGGGCTGCCAATATTTGTACCAATGTTCCAGCCATAGAAAATCCCACAAGCACTGCGGGCTCTTTAAAATAGCTTTTAAGTTTTTCTGCCATAAAAGATAAAATGTCTACAGCAGAATAATTGAGAACATGAGAACCCTTAGGAAAAAGAGAAAGCGTATCCAGCAGAGTGACAGGGAATCCTTTTGTTAAGCATAGCTTTGTCAATGGAGAACAAAAAACACCCCCATCCCAAATTGGCATTACAGGAGAGAGAATAATAATAGGAAGTCCCATTGATCAATTCCTCCCCTTATTTTTAAACATGCATTAGAGCCAGAACTTTTCCTACGCAATATAATGAAAATATGTTGAAACTCTATGCTCATATTCTCCCCTCATAATAATCGATTTGTTAAACTCAAACTAAGCTTGTAACAAATTTTAAACCCACTCAATCCAGCAACTTAATAAAAAAAAATCATCTAATGTACAGGTGCCCCATTTGTGTAAAACATCAAAAGCATTTCCGCATAATGCTTTCTTTTTATCATTTCACTCAGCTTATTTCTGAAGTCATAAAATGACGCGCTTTTTGAATATAAATGATAAAACCAATCATACAACACACAGCTAACAAAGTTGCCATAGCCCGTGGGCTATGACCAGAGATTTTTCCGATAACCGCTGCACTGAGTGCCGCACTTCCTAATTGCAAAGATCCCATAACACCAGAAGCCGCTCCCGCAGCTTTCGGATGCGATGAAATAGCCAACGCTGTTCCTAACGGCAATAAAAAACCATTTCCAAAAGTAAGAACAGCAATAGCCATAAAACTTGTCACAAGGGGCCATGGGCTTAGATACATTTGCAAAGCAAACAGCACACCACCTATCACAAAAATAATGTACCCTCTGCCCACAGTTTTTTCCATAGACTCGCGTTCAAAAAACCATCGCGCCAAAAGATTTCCCAAAATATAGGGAAACGAAACACCAATATAGCTATAACTAATGTGTATCGGTGATAACCCCAAAGTCGTGAGTAAAAAAGGCGACTCCACAATATAAGCAAAATAGGCAGCGTAAGAAAAACACGGAATAAGTGCATAAAAAATAAATTGTTTATTTCTGAAAACACCTAAATATGCCTTCATCAATCCTACCGGAGAAAAATGCTGCCGCCTTTGAGGGGGTAGAGTTTCGCTTAGCACAAAACAACATAGCAAAATGGTCAAAAATATAAAAAAGCTTAAAAAGATAAAAGTTGCCTGCCAATGAAAAGCTTGTATCAAAAGTCCACCAATGAAAGGTGCAAGCGCTGGTGACATTCCAATAAAAGGGAAAACAATCAAATAAAGTTTTCCAGCCGCTTTTTTATCCAACAAATCATTGATAATTGCACGACTTAAGACAAGTCCCGCACAAGCACCAAGACCTTGCAAAAAACGTAACACAAGAAAAGCGTGAATATGAACCGTATAAATCACACCAAGTGTCGTAAATAACCACAAGAATAATCCCAATAGAAGTGTTTTTTTACGCCCAAAATTATCACTCAGCGGCCCATAAATGAGCTGTCCAAGTGCCAATGCCAACAAAAAAACCGCCACTGCACTTTGAATTTGAGATTGTGTCACTTGATAATATTGACGCATATCGCCCAGTGCTGGTAAAAAAATATCGGTAGAAATCAAACCTCCTGTTGATAAACATACGATAAGTATAATGAATGGTAATGTATATTTATGTTTCATCAGGAAAGTCACATTTCTTAAATTTAAAAATATTTAAATTTTACGTTTATAGAAAAATAATAATTTATATTTATAAATATAAAGCTATTTTAACTTTATCCACAGGGAATAAAATAATCAATTTTCTTTATTCTTTTACTTTATTCGAGAATAATTCAGCTTGTTGATACATAAATCCAGTGTATGATCCGCACGCACACACTCAACACGTAAATAAACACTTAGTGCTTCACTTTATAATTAATTTTAAAGCATAGCAAATCGCAATTTTAAAACTATACGCAAAAGAAGCTAAAAGATCAAAACTCCCCTTTAGAGATATATTTCCCAATCCGAAATAGCGCATTTTGTTGTATTCATGTTGCCCTATCTTCATCAGCTTTTTTTCATTGATATCATCAACAAAAACGCTCCCAAACTCTATCCCTCTCCATGACAACAACATCACTTTCCCGACAACATCTTTTATCAGAAGTGGTTTACAACGCTCAAAGAAAAAAGAAGCCACAAACTCCCTCTCCTCAAAACTCCCCACGCAAATATTATTGTAACAATACAGCATATAATAATGGCTCATGGAGAAGTCTTTATCAACACAAATAATTGAGCAAATAAACTTAATAGCCCACTAATATCATCCACTAATATCATAAAGCAAATTGTGCTTCTATCTCGCTCTAAAATCTAAATTCATCTTGTCCATTTTGTTAGAATTTCATTCTACATAGCCAGCACAAAGTTTATTGCCTAAGCTATTGACAAACATGCTATAATAAAAATTTGATAAATCATTCTGCATCTAATTTAGAAAGCAAGGAGAAGCTAGTAATGAATATAACAGAACGAGCCATGTAGCAATTACTTGTACCTATTAAAGTGGAAGGAAAGACATACACAGAAATCACCTTACGCCGCCCGAAATTTAAAGACTTAAAAGCAATACAGAACAAAGAAGGCGACGAGCAATCGATTGAAATGATCGCATGTCTTTCAGGGTGGTCCTATAATGCCATCAGTAAACTTGGTGTTCGTGATTTTTTAAACATTAAAGACATTGACGGGCCTTTAATAAAAGAATGACTAAAAGAGTTTGATAAAATGCTAAACAAAGTAAATGCACCCATAAAAAGCATAATGGATGAATGTATTTTAATCGACAGTAAACCCGAAAAACGCACAAGTAACCTTTACACAAATACATTTGAAACAGAAGACATGACAACTGCAAATGCAAAAGTGAAAACCTGTAGCACCTATGAACCGATTACAGTTCATAATCCCTACGTCATAAAGGTGGAACGCATGACCTTTACAAAAGGCACTTTCTTAGTACAAGATGGTCCATCGAACCAAATTTATCTCTCAAATCAAAGTGCTCTTACATCGTATAAAAAAACTGCGGGCGAAACTAAAAAACAACCTTTGGAGAGAATCTCAAAACTTTTGGACATTGTCTCAAAACTTTTCAACTTTCCTCTCTGGTTTTGGGAGTTTTTACTCAAAGAACTTAGAAAATTTTTCTAGCATTGTTTTGATATAGAGCAATAAGAGAAGGAAAAACAGCTTAGAACACTAATGTTTCTTCCTTCTCTTTTATCTCTCATAGCTTTTTGAATTGAATACTTTTGATATTTATTTTGAATAATTGAAGCATTCTTTTAATTATAAGTACAATATAAAAAACTAAAATTTTAGAAGACGCGCTGTTTTTACAAAAAAATGAATAATAAAATAAAGACTCCAGAATTTTACTTTTTACCTTCAAACATAATCAATGATGGAAAAGCGTTTACAAAGTTTTCCTCAAGCAGTATCTGGGACATTACTTGAAAGAAAAGCATTAAGAGAGCTTACTTTTAAGCTAAGGGGGAAAGATTAAACTTCACAACGACATTCAATCTTTTAAACATTGCAGTACAGAACGGGAAAAGAGAGCCATTCCTTTATTCCTCATAGACCGTTTATCCCCCCATCAACTAAAATTCTCGATAAACTGGTATTATCAGTTCTAGACTGGAGTCATGTAAGAAGAATTTTAAGTAATGATCACCGTCTTGTTTTCGATGTTTTCTGTCCTTTTTGGCGCATATCTATTCACTTTTGGAACATAATTTACAAAAAGGCATTGTATCTCCAGCATATTCAAGGAGATAAAACATGGAAACTCGCATTCCTGAAAACACACCATTCGA
>NZ_JBHINI010000022.1:0-4937 GCF_042194935.1 Bartonella sp. CL71SXKL
AGGAAAAGAGATTGAAAATTTTTGAGGAAAAGGTAAGCGTAGGGCGTTTACGTCGTGTGCTTGAGGAAGCTTTAGATTAAGGCGATGACTGAGGTTGATCTGGGACTGAGGTTTATCTTGGCCGCGTGTTTGGGCTTTCAATAGAGCACCCTTCCTTGGGAAAAGGAAATTGTGCTATCTCTCAAGTGGACTCTTCTTTACTTGCACACCCTTGGGGATTTGGTATTGAGGGCTGATGTTAACATTTGGCAGCTTTCTCATAAAAGCTTTATGGAAGATGAAAGTTTTGGCTTTGAAAAAAATATCGAAAAAATCAATTTGGGCCGGTTTTGTTGTTGATGATTCAAATCGTCATAAAGACAAAGCAACTTCGTTACGATTTTCTTGCACTCGTTTGCTTCTTCTTTGGAAAGCAGCTTATCTTCCTGAAAATAAAAAGAGCACTTAGAATTTTAGAGTCAGAGACCCAAATTTGTGCAATAGAAGAAGATATTTTTATGAAAATTTGATCGAGGAGAAAAGAGAAGCCTTAAGACAGCAGAGGATATATTGTGGGGAATAAAAACATGATGTTTGAAGTTGATGAAAAAAATGCACCATTGTATGAAGAACCACGGTCTTTTTCGCTTGAAGAAGCGTTTTTGACAAGCAAAAATTATAAAGTCATCTTTTGCATTGCTTTCATTATTACCGCTTTTAAAGTGGCACTCGTTATATTTTTTGAGTGGGATTTGACAGAGTGGTCGAATTATATCCTGTTCATTTTAACATTAATATTGGGTTTTATATCAATGCTTCTTTTTGTGCTCATTCCTGTTGCCTTTGTGGTCCGTATCATCTTTACGCGTTTGTTGAAAAAAAAGATCGATAAGTTGGATCAAGAAATCTGGCAGCGAAGAAAAACCGCTTACCAACAAAACAGCGCGTGAAGGGCGGGCAGAAAATGAATACTGGTCTTTATATATTCTCATGCGTTGTAGGAGAGACCTTCTATTCGTGCGATGTTTGAAGGTGATGGAAAAAAAATGCACTCTTGATATTGTCTTTATAAAAGATGAAGGATACAAGCGCTTGATATTGATGAACCCTCATTCATTGTGAGGACGAAAGCTTCGGTTCATGAAAATGGCTTGAAAATTGAAACAAATGAGGGATAAAAAATGAGGGGCAATGGAAAAAATTCACCATTGGATAAAGAACCACGGTCTTTTTCGCTTGAAGAAGCGTTTTTGACAAGCAAAAATTATAAAGTCATCTTTTGTATTGCTTTCATTGTGGCAGCTTTGAGAACGGTTCTCTTCATACCAATATTGCTTGGGTGGAAGTTGGCGGAGTGGGAAGGGTATGTCGTGGCAGCTCTCTTGTTAATCATGGAGCTTATATCAGAGTTTATTTTTGTACTCATTCCTGTTGCCTTTGTGGTCCGTATCATCTTTACGCGTTTGTTGAAAAAAAAGATCGATATGTTGGATCAAGAAATCTGGCAGCGAAGAAAAACCGCTTCTCAACAAAACAGCGCGTGAAGGGAGGGCAGAAAATGAATACTGGTCTTTATATATTCTCATGCGTTGTAGGAGAGACCTTCTATTCGTGCGATGTTTGAAGGTGATGGAAAAAAAATGCACTCTTGATATTGTCTTTATAAAAGATGAAGGATACAAGCGCTTGATATTGATGAACCCTCATTCATTGTGAGGACGAAAGCTTCGGTTCATGAAAATGGCTTGAAAATTGAAACAAATGAGGGATAAAAAATGAGGGGCAATGGAAAAAAATCACCATTGGATGAGGAATTACGGTCTTTTGCGCTTGAAGAAGCGTTTCTGACACGCAAAAATTATAAAGTCATCTTTTGTATTGCTTTCATTGTGGCAGCTTTAAGAATGGCTCTTCGCTTCGTACCCATGTTGCTTGGGTGGAAGTTGGCGGAGTGGGAAGGGGATGTCGTGGCAGCTCTCTCGTTAATCATGCAGCTTATATCATGGTTTATTTTTTTGTTCATCCCTGTTGCCTTTGTGGTTCGTATCATTTTCACGGTTCTGTTGAAAGAAAAGATTGATATGTTGGAGCAAGCACTCTGGAAGCAGAGAAAAACCGCTTCTCAACAAAACAGCGCATGAAGGGGCGGGGAAAATGATAGATATTAAAATGATGGATATTATTGTTGTACTCTCGTGGGGTGTGGGCTTGACGCTTTTCACGCTGCTTTCTGCTGTGTGCGTGATGTTTATTTGGGCATTGTATTACTCTACTTTCAAGCGGGTGAGACTGTATTGCCAAGTGACAAAAGAATTAAGCCGCGTGCTTGAACAACCTGTCGCTTTTGAGCCGTCTAGTGGAGAAACGCCGATGATTAAGCTGTTATCTGAGGAAAAAGAGTTTTCTCTTTCTGATGAGGAAATCTTAACGATGGAAAGTGCAACGGCGCTTTTAAAGAGTTTGGGGTGGAAGGTGGAAATTGAGGGAAAAGGGGATCATTTGGCCACCTATTATTTACCAGATCGTGAAGTGCAGTTTCTTTATAATGCTGAGAAGGGGTATCCGCGATTTGATTGTGCAATTGCGGTGGTTTCTGGTATCCATGCGGCGGCTTGCCAAACGATAGACCCTTATAATTCTGGAGGCTTGATTGCTCTTGAATTGAGTTTTGATGTGAAGGGGGTGGAAATTTTTGAAGAAAAGGTAAGCGTTGGATGTTTACGCCGTGCACTCGAGAAAGCTTTAGAAAAGGCAATGACTGAGGTTGATCTTGGCAAGATGCTTCACTCTCAATATAGAATCCTGCCTTGGGAAAACAAAACTGTGGTCCCTCGGTTGTCTTCTTATTCCCTGCGTTATCTTGCAGCTCTGGCTTTGATGGGTGATGTTGAAACCTTACACTCTTATCAGAAAAGCTTTATGGAAGGTGAGAAGCTGGGCTTTGAAACAAGCATCGAAGAGGAGCATCTGGAACGCGCAATGGTGATTGCTCAGGCGGTAGAAAAGACAAAGCAACCCAGTTACGATTTGCTTCAACAGGCGGCAAAGGATTTTTCCATGGAGGTAGAGAGCTATGAATGTTTTAGAGCTACAGATCCCAATTTGTGCAATAGAAGAAGAGATTCTTATGAAAATTTGATCGAGGAAAAAAGAGAAGAATTAAGGCAACAGGGATATTTTGTTTACGAAAAGGACGCGATTTGTGAAGTTGATGGAAAAAACTATCGTCCTCATATTCTTTACATAAAGGATGGGGAGTTAGAATATATGGATGTAGAAATTAGGGTTGAGGAAAAAATTTATTGAGAAAAATAAAGCGTTTAGATAAGTTAAAAAGAGCTTAAACCTAAAAATAGAGCGTAAAAAGCGCGAAGCGTAAAAGCAGAGGGGAACAATGCAGGAGAAAAAAGCAACATTTGAAGAGTCTTTCTTTTCATTTAGAAAATTTATGGTGTCTTCAGTGGAAAGGCGTAAAGGGGTGGGAAGGTGTAAAATAATAGGGCACCGCTTTTTTATCATGTTTTGTACATGCCTTATTATGATGGCTTTAGAAGTTCCTGCGGGTGCAAAGTCTCTGGTACAGCCGTTGCAATGGACAAGATGGGAAGGAATTGGTTCTCTTATTTTTCTCTTACCAGTGTTGATATGGTTTTGTCTTCTCACACCCCTTCCTATTTTGTGGGGCATTTGTCGTTTTAAAGAGCGTAAATTGGAAAAAATAAAGAAAAAACTAAAAAAAAATAAAGCAGCAAGAGATTAATCAATGAGGTTATACACATGAGGGGTGAGATCGCGTTTTTTATTTTGTTTCTGCCGGTTGGATATTTTCTTCTAAATGCAGTTACAGTTTTTGCCATTTTTGTGAATATGATTATTGTGGCGCCTTATTATTCTTTAATCAAGCGTTTGAGGCTCTATTACAGAGTGAAAAAACAAAGACGTTTGATGAAAGAACATCCACAGCGTTTTTGTTTCTTTGAAAAAAGCGGAAAAGAAAAAGAGAGAGTGCCGCAAAACTTAGCACTAGAAACACAGATAAGTTCCTATTCGTTAAAAAAATGGCTCGCTTTTTCACGCAAAGATTATATCCTCCACGCATGCCTCTCTTTCATCATTATGTTTTTCAAAGCTTATGTCTATGTGATTTTCTCTAAAGGGATAGCTGCTGAGGTAGATGAGAGCAGATTTGAATATCTTGCCATTCTCTTGCTTTTCTGGTTTTTTTTATCGGTATGTATTTTTGCAACGATCCCTGTTGTTGTGATCCTTCGTGAAATTTTAACCCATCGATTGAAAAAGAAGATTCAGCAGTTGGAAGAAGTGACTGAAGCAACCCAATCAATCAATTTATAAAGAGAAGGGGATAAAATGCATTACGAAATGGCGGCAGCTTGGACGGTGATTTTGATCATTCTGCTGGGGGGTGTTTTTGATTTTTTCTTAACAATACCCATTGTGGCACTGTATATTTCTTTTATCAAGCGTTTGATCTCGTATTACAAGGTTACCAAACAATTAAACGCAGCGCTGAAAAAGCGCATGTAGTGCTCGTGTCATGGGGGAGGCATAAGTTTTAAATCATGCCATTGCTTCACGGCTTGGGAGGAGGGCATCGATTGTTTTTCTCATTTTACGCTGATCTCTGGGGGAAAAGGGTTGATGGCAATAATAGGCTGATGATAGGTTTGTAATAGGCTGATGATAGGCTTTAATGGGGCGGTTTATCGGCAGTTTGTTGTTTTCTGTGAATTTGCAAAATCGTAAAAGCGTGAAACTGTAAAAGGGTGTGTGGTTGCTCAAGAGCCGTAAGGGTTGTGGGGAGGATATGGGGAGAAGAGGGTGCCAATGGAGGATGGTTGGATTGTGCAATGCGTCAAAATTGGAATGGGGGAATGGGGGAATGGAGGGCGTTGGGGGAAAAGGGTTGATGGCAATGAATAGGCTGGTGATAGGCTTGT
>NZ_JBHINI010000022.1:5037-14163 GCF_042194935.1 Bartonella sp. CL71SXKL
GGAGGATATGGGGAGAAAAGGTGCCAATGGAGGATGGTTGGATTGTGCAATGCGTCAAAATTGGAATGGGGGAATGGAGGGCGTTGGGGGAAAAGGGCTGATGGCAATGAATAGGCTGATGATAGGTTTGTAATAGGCTTGTATAGGCTTTAATGGGGCGGTTGATCGGAAGTTTGTTGTTTTCTGTAAATTTTTAAAATCGTAAAAGCGTGAAACTGTAAAATGGTGTGTGGTTGCTCAAGAGCCGTGAGGGTTGTGAGAGGGGGATAAGCCCGTGTGAGAAGGGTTAGAAAAACGTTTGGTTTTGGAGCTGTTGATATAGGCATGCTGTTTAGAGGCGTAAGGGAGGGGGATTGTTCGTTCTCAAAGCCTATGATGTAAGAGAGTATGGGCTATTCAAGAGGGTGTTCGGGTATGGATAGAGATTGAAGGGGCACTGCTTTTTTGCAAAGCCATAGGTGTTGCTCATAAGTTTTGTTTATTCATATGGTTTTTTATGGCATCCAGTACCTGTTGGCTTATCTCCTTATGGGTCAGCCATCGTAAACCTTTGGGCGTTGTTTTTTGTCCTAATTGAATGGGGATAAAATCAACCTTGTTTTTGCGCGCGCACTCGAGGATCATTTGATCATGCATGTTGGAACCAAAAATATGAAGAATACATGGCGGTTTAGGCAAAAGAGCCAACTGCTCAATTAATGCGCAAGAAAATGCATAGGCGGGCGAATGAATCCATAATATGCAATATTTTAGATCATGCCATTGCTTCACAGCTTCTAAAAATTGCGCCTTTGATGCCGCACAATCATAATCCAACGACACGCACAACTGTTTGTTGTGCAATGCCTCAAGCTGGACTTTATGGGAAAGAAAGCGTGCAGCAATAATCACTTCTTGCGGCTTTAGTGATTGATACAAAGGGGCAAGCATCCCTGTGCCCCCTACCACTAAATAACGATAGTGCGCATCCTTTTTTTTCATGCCCCCTCCCTTATTACTTTAAATCCCACCTCTTTGCTTTAAAAATGTGTACATTTCATCAGCAAGTCTTTCACAACGTGTTTGTACCTCTTCACTTGTAACTTTCCAAGTACGACCTTCATCATCTGAGGAAAAATCTTCGTTGGAAGAGGCGATTTGACATTGGAGTGTATAACCATAAAGCGTGTGCACCACCGGAACTAAATGTTCACACGGTTGTGCGCATTTTTTGGCCGTACTCCCATGAGAGATAAGCCCAACAGGTTTATTTAAAAAGGCATTATAGCTCAAATTATCAAGAGCATTTTTTAAAACACCCGAATAAGACCCTTGATAAACGGGGCTTGCTAGAATAACGCCATCAGCCGCTGCAATGGTTTTTACAAACTCACGGACCGCAGCACTTGGATTAGCCTCTACCTGCTGATGATAATCTGGATCTGTCATCGGCAAGGGCTGTTCACGCAAATCAACCCAATGAAGTGATGCACCCCGCTTTATGAGGCAATCCGCTAAATAATTGGCTAAAGTTCTTGTTAAGGAAGGTTGACGCACAGACCCCAAAATAATTGCTATATTCAACAGGATTCTCCTTTATCTTTTCCCCACAAGCCTATAACGCAAGGCTTATAAAGAAGTGTGAGTAAAATGGCGCGTATCAATGCTGTTTATAAAGAGCAATTGTGCTGATATCGCATAGTTATAGAATCAATCCATGCTAACAAGATTGTTGACAAAACAACACCTCAAATTTGCAAGGGAATGTTAGTGCTTTCATTAATATTAAAATGCTTGATCTCAAGAATTGCGGCTGTCTCTCTGTCTTAGAAGCGCTTTGATGAATATATTCTGAGCTATTGGCTTGCAAGATCCCCAATGAAAAATGGAATATATCGTCATATTTTGAATGATCATTGATCCTTTTAATTGGAATAAGAAAGTTGTAAGATTTTCTCATTTCAAATGCTCTTATTGCGCGATTATTTGCAAATCAATGGAAGTTCCTTTTTTCATGTCTTAAGTGGGGGGCGGAAAACAATTGAGAAAAGAATAAAAATGCTTCTGTCTTTTCAAGGGATAAAGGCTATCGTAGAGGCTAGATATGGCTGTTGTAGGGGATAGCGGTATGGCTTGTCGTAGAAGGGGTGGTGGGTATGGCTGTTGCAGGGGGCGCGAGTATGGCTGTTGTAGGGGGCAGAGCGGTATGGCTGTTGTAGGGGCAGAGCGGTATGGCTGTTGTAGGGGGCAGAGCGGTATGGCTGTTGTAGGGGGCAGAGCGGTATGGCTGTTGTAGGGGGCAGAGCGGTATGGCTGTTTGTAGGGTGCGGGCGGGTATGGCTGTTGTAGGGGCGCGCGCGCCTAGGGTAAATGGGTAATCGTAGAGGAACGAGTATGGCTTGTCGCAAGGGGAGGGTAAGGCTATTGTAGAGACCGCAGGGGGCGTATATGAATGGTGCCGGATTACATTTTTTATTGAAACAATAGGGGTGATAGAGTTTATAGTAAGGGGATATATTCATGGGAGCGCTATTGTTATCCCCTTCATGGGGGCTGTTTATGAAATGGGGGTGATGCGCGGTGGTTTGCAAGTGTTGAGAGATGTTTCTTTAAAACAAGCACGTGAATTGGCAAAAGTATTGGCAACATGAATATGCAATACGAGTGTTCTTTGGGTATTCTGTTTGACGACAATGGACGCAATGGTGCTTTGAGAGATTATGCGTGTCCTTATAAAGTTAGGGACAAACAGTTGTATAAAAAGGAAGAGCAAATGAAGGGGGAAAATTCCACATTTTATAACAAACGGTGCTCTCTTTTTTTTGGAAAATCATTTCGTTCCTATAAAGATCATATTATTATTTTTCTTATTTCTATCCTTATTGGGATAGGTCATAAAGCTCTTTTGATCCCATTAGAATCCAAGTGGTCGTTGAGTGTATCGCAGGATAGCACTCTTTTGGCGCTCTTTGTGCTGCGTGAAGTCATCATGGTTGTTGTTGTTGCCTTGATACCTGTTTTATTGGTGCTTTATCTCATCTTAACGTATTTGTTGAAAAAAAAGATTCAGCAGTTAGAAGGGGCTATCCAGCAACGGGGTCACACAATCGATCAACAAAATAATCCAGTAAAAAACAATAGAGAAAAAATAAGCTGTTTTTTTATCGTATACTTTTGGTTGATATTTCTGCTAAACGTCTTTTTTCCTGCGGGTGTTGTCATGCTCATTTTAGAATTTTACTATTTTGTTTTCAAGCAGGTGAGAACGTATCGTAAAGTGAGACGGGCATTAAAACGCGTAAGATAAAGAGAGTGACAAGGCGCTTTTGTAGCTATCGTGAGGGGTAAGAGGCAATGTTTAGAAGCTCTCGTGACACAGAGAAGAGGGGAGGATGAATGGTTGGAAAATCATCAGGCAAAGAGGAGAGCTTATTTTCGGTTGTAATGAGGAGGCTGCTCTTAATCATTTGGAAGAGCAACCGCGCTTTTAGAAAATCAGGGCTGTTTGTTGAAAACAAGGAAAGCGCCATGCATCGCACTTTTCGTGGTTCTTAAAAGAGTGGGCATGAGATAAAAAAATGCGTTTTTCATAAAAAAAGGAAGAGCAATGAAGGGGAAAAATTCAGCATTTTATAATGGACTGCGCCATTTTTTCGAAAAAAGTATTTTTTCTATGCGAGAGCGTGTTGTCATTTGTTTTCTCTCACTCATTATTGAGCTATGGAACAGGATTTTCTTTCTTGAGCTGTGGAACAGGATTCTCTCTCTCTCATCCTTGGATAGCAAAGAGTACAACATTTTCTCTCTTGAGTTATGGAACAGGATTTTCTTTCTCCTATCCTTGGGTAGCAATGGAGAACGGACAGGGTGGTGGGATACACCTCTTTTTCTCTCTCTGTATGCGTTTTGGAAAGTTATTATAGTGTGTGTTTTGGTCTTGTTCCCAGTTATGTTGATACTCGGCATCATATTGTGGTTTTTGTTGGTAAAAAATATTCGGAAATTGAAAGGAATAAACCAGCAACGGGGTAAAATAACCGATCAAAAGGATCGATATAAAGAAAGTGTGAACTGGAAAATGGACGATATTCTTGTCATGATATTTGTTTTCGTGCTTATGTGCGTGACATTGGTGGTTGCTTTTACTCCCATGATGATTTTAGAACTTTATTATGGTGTCTTTAAGCAGGTGAGAAAGTATCGTAGAATGAGACGGGTATTAAAACGCGTAAGATAAAGAGAGTGACAAGGCGCTTTTGTAGCTATCGTGAGGGGTAAGAGGCAATGTTTAGAAGCTCTCGTGACACAAGAAGAGGGGAGGATGAATGGTTGGAAAATCATCAGACAAAGAAGAGAGCCTATTTTCGTTTGTAATGAGGAGGATGCTCTTAATCATTGGGAAGAGTAACCGCGCTTTTAGAAAGTTGGGGGGGGTTATTAAAAATAAGGAAAGCGCCATGCATCGCACTTTTCGTGGTTCTTAAAAAAGCGGGCATGAGATAAAGAAATGCATTTTTCATAAAAAAAGGAAGAGCAATGAAGGGGAAAAAGTCAGAATTTTATTCAGCATTTTATAATGAACTACGCTATTTTTTTGGGAAAGATTATTTTTCTGTGCGAGAGCATGTTGTCATTTGGTTCCTCTCGCTCATTATTGAGTTGTGCAACAGGATTTTCTTTCTCTCATCTTTGGGTAGCCAAGAGAACTTGACAGGGTGGCAGGATACACCTCTTTTTCTCTCTCTGTATGCGTTTTGGAAAGTTATTACAGTGTGTGTTTGGGTCTTGTTCCCAGTTCTGTACATACTCTTCATAACATTGTGGCTTTTGTTGAGAAAAAATACTCAAAAATTGAAAGAAATAAACCAGCAACGGGGTAAAATAACAGATCAAAAGGATTGGTATAAAAAAGGCGATAGAGAAAAATGGACGATATTCTTGTTACAATATTCGGTCTCGTGCTTCTGTTCGTGACACTGTGGGTTGCTTGTATTCCTATGATGATTTTACAACTTTATTATGGTGTCTTTAAGCAGGTGAGAACGTATCGCTGTTTAAGAAAAGAACTGAAAAACGTCTTGCAAGAACAGGATACAGCGTTTGAGAAGTCATGAGAGGGAAAAAATAATGAAGAAATTATGAGAGATTCAGCCTTTATAGGGATTGCTCTCTATACCATTTTGCCTCTGATATGTTTTGGTGCTCTTTCATGGGTTGTCCGTAAACATTTCTCTAAGGAGCAGTGTTGAGGGTGGCATTGAGTGAAAGAAAAGCCGATTATGGATTAGTATTGATTTAAGGGAATAAGAGCCCTTGGGGTTTAGAGCCTAGAGTGAGTGCTTGGGACTTACTTTATCGTTTGAGGCGTGAGGAAGGAACGGTTTTGCTTGTAGGGGCGCGCGGTATATGGGTTGTTTTCGTATTTTTATGAGCCTTGTTCATTCAAGCTTTGAAATGAATTCTATTGAAGTGGGGTTGCAGGGTGATTTTCTTGAAAATAAGAGAATTTTTGGGAAGAAAAAGCTGAATTGTGACTATTGTTTACAGATTGGCGTGGTTTGAAAATCTTTATTGTTTGCAATGTGAGGAAGGTAAGAGGGTAGCAAGGTACCACGAATATTATCATTTTTATTATGACGCAAACCATAATGGTCTGTGTACTTTTCTTTATTCCGGTGGTATTTGGGTTTTGCATCATCATAATGCGTAAATTGGAAAAAAATCCAGAAACGAGAAGAGGCAATCTCTGTGTGATAGCAAATAAGCTCTCTGTCGCACGGGTCTTTTCAAAGAGAGAGGGGAATACATGAAGGAGCAAAATTGGGCATCAGAGCAAGAAACGCATAAAGGAGTGCATTCTTTTTCGCTCCAGCAAGCGTTGCTTTCAGCAAAGGATTATAAAATTATCTTTGCTATTGCGGTTCTCATTATCATGTGGAAAATGGTTCTAGAAATACCAGGTGTATTGAATTGGCAGCTGACAGGGTGGCAATATGTTGTGCATGCCGTTCTCTTTAAAACAACGGACATCATAACGGTTTGTGTTATTATTTTTATTCCGGTTATGTTATGGCTTCGCACCAAAGTGACGGGTGAGTTGCGAAAAAATATTCAGAAACTAGAAGAAGCAATCTCGGTGCGAGAGCACATAAGCTCTCTGTCGCACGGGCTTTTTTAAAGACTGAGAGGGGAAAAATGAACAGTGATCCTATAGCCGTATTTCTATTAGATCCCGGATTCTGGGTGATGATTGTTATTTGCATGATCATTATCATGCTTGTTTTAGCTCTTTATATCTCTGTCTTCAAACGGATGAAAATGAATTTCCAAGTGAAAGGCGAGCTGGAAAGAGTGCTTAAAGAAAATGATCTTGCAACGCAGCAGTTTTGGAAAGATGAAGCCGTGGTGCAGAAGAGGCGTTTGCAACTAAAGGAAAAAGAGTTCTCTGCCGATTATGATGATGATGAAATTCTCACGATAGAAAGTGCAACAGGGCTTTTAAAAAGCTTGGGATGGTCGGTGGAAATCGAGGGAAAGGGAGATTATTTGGCAACCCTCTTTTTACCAGATCGCGAAGTGCAGTTTCTTTATAACGAGAAACGAGTGGAAGAGTTTTCGCCCTTTGATCGCGGACTTTTAATTATGAGCGGTATTTTTGCGGCGGCTTGTCAGACGATTAATCCTCATAATTCTGGGGTTGTGCCAACGGTATTTATGAATTTTGTACCCAATGGATTGGAAATTTTTGAAGAAAAAGTGAGCGTCCAGCTTTTAAAGAAAGCACTCGATAAAACTTTAAAATGGACAATGGAAGATGATTCTTTGCATGAAATGTTTCGCTCTCAATATGGTATTCCCCCTTGGGAAAAAGACTCTTTATCTTGGGCACCGGATGATGACATAGAGTTCGCACCTTATGCTTTGCTGCATCTTGCTGCTCTTGCCTTACTTGGCGATGTTGAGACTTTAGCTTCTTATGACGAAAGTTTTACGGCAGGGGAGAAGCTTGGCTTTGATGAAACCATTGAAAAAGTCCATTTGGAACGCGCTTTAGCGATAGCTCAAGAAGTGAAAAGGGAAGGAAAGTTCAGTTACGATCTGCTGGAACGGGTTGCTGAGAAGTGGTCTATAGCCATGGACTATCAGCTTTTCAGAGTGAGATCCCCTAATACGTGTAATCAAAAACGCGCTTTTCATAAAAAATTAGTCGAGGAGAAAAAACAAGAATTAAGGGAACAAGGATTTGATGTGAGTGATGAACAGTTCGTGTTTGAAGCAGAGGGGGTAAAACATGCTCCTGATATTACTTATATTAAAGATGGTGAACCTGCATTTATGGATATAAAAATTGATTAGTGTTGTACTCTCCTGTTGAAGGAAAGCACCCTTATTTAAAAGATGTGAAAGCGCCATGATTGAGACGCTTTCACACCTTTCTTACCAGAGCCAAATAAAGGGCTCGAAAAATCAAGAATAATAGCCAAGATTTTAAAAAATAGACTGGAAATAGCTTGATCCTCAAGAATAGGGGGAAAAATCAATTATAAATTCTACTCTCTTCTTTAAGACTGTTCTGTTGTTTTGTTAGAAAATGCTCATAAATTATCGCTTATTCAAGTGCCTTATTCAAGCGGTATGAGGAAAAGGTCCATTGACTAAAGCGCTATGGGGGAGCTTTAAGGGTTAGAGCCTTTGTCATTTGAGGGGAGAGGAAGGCAAAAATGGCATTTTTGAGCAGTGTTAGGGTCTTTTTCCTTTGAGGTGTTTTTTGTCTTTAAGCTGTTCTTGCCAATGAAGCAGCGCTTGTTAAGCTGCAACAACGTTTCAGTATGGTGATCTTGATACAAAAATTTATATGGTATTTTTGTGTTTTTCAGTCTGCTTCATGGAGATCTGTAAGCCAATCCGATGATGTAGGGGATGCATGGTCATTTTCTTGAAACAGAGGAACTTTTGGGAAGAACAAGAAGAATAAAAGGATTGCGTATTCTCATTGATTAAAGCGCTATGGGGGAGCTTTAAGGGTTAGAGCCTATGGGGGAGCTTTAAGGGTTAGAGCCTTTAAGGGTTAGAGCCGTTAGAGCCTTTAAGGGTTAGAGCCTTTGTCATTTGAGGGGAGAGGAAGGCAAAAAATGGCATTTTTGAAGGCTGTGATATTTGGCCAATAAAAATAAAAACACAATAAAAATTAAACTAAAACAAAGGAAAAATTAAACTAAAAAAGGCCCCATTTAAAAAGGGCCTTTTTATTTAAGTTTTACAATATATACAAAATGTATATAACTTTACTTTAAGAACTTTTTGTAGCTTATACTCTAGTAGAAACAAGTTGTATGAAATATATAATAATTGATCCTAAAAAACTAGCTATTGCATTCAATAAACTTTTTCCTTTCTCGTATATATCGTTTATTGATGCTTGTTCTGATGCGCTTCTATTACTGACTCTCAGTATATTCAATGTATCCGATGTGTCCCTTACTTGTTTAACAAACTGTAAATTTGTTTTCTCAATAGTATAAGGTGCAACAATAGGAGAGGGCTGTTTATTGACTATACGATCAGATTTTTGAATCGCGAGAGCTAAACCACTTGTGATAGCCCCCGCTATGAAAAAATATCTGATATTCATAGTTTTTCTCCTATATTTATTTCGATAAATAAATATCGATACGTATCATATATAAATTCGATTTAAATAACTATAGTAAAAATACAACAATCACAAAAAAGAATAAACTTTGTCTATATTTTGACAAAATTTACCCTTAATTGCCTTAATGAATTCTTTTAGATTCGATTTTATGAAGGCGTAAAAAGGTTTGAAAGCTCTGTAGGCAAGTGGAATCCCATAAGATGGGTGATACGGCAGTCGCTAGAAAACTTCCTTTTGTGCCTTTGACCAAGGATTCATAAAAATGAGGGTTCATAAAAATGAGATGCGATGAAAATTGAGTAAAACCCTTGAAGGGAAGGATTCACTCTATTGAAGGCGGAGTGAATCCTCTTATGGATCGGATACTGCCTTATGAGGGTTTGGCAGTTTCCGTTGAGGGGAAGGATGCACTCTTTTTGAGGGCTAGAGTGCATCCTCTTATGGATTGGATACTGCTTCATGAGGGTTCGGCAGTATCTGTTGAGGGGAAG
>NZ_JBHINI010000023.1:0-13113 GCF_042194935.1 Bartonella sp. CL71SXKL
TCTCCATAAAAAAAGCTCCGCAAAAAGCAGAGCTGGATTAAAAAATTGACATCTTTCTCATTCGGAAAGATAGCTTGGTTAAGCTTTATGTCGCTTTTTCATTGGAACAAAAGAATGTATTTGACATTGTAATAATTGTATCTTATAAGTTACAAATGTTTACAGTATACAAAACAGAGCATTTTATAAAATGGCTAGATTCTTTAAAAGATGAGATTGCGCAAGCGCATATTGTTAAACGGATAGCAAGAATAGAAACGGGATTTCTTGGAAATGTAAAATTTTTCCGTGGAATTGGAGAGTTAAAAATACATCATGGTCCTGGCTATAGAATCTATTTTGTAAAACAAGGTAAACAAATCATTTTGTTATTAAATGCGGGTGATAAATCTACACAACAAAAGGATATCAAAAAAGCTCTTCAATTAGTAAAGGAAATGAAACATGGAAATTACTAAATTTGACACAAGTGAATATTTCAAGACACCTGAGACACAAAGGATTCTTTTAGAAGATGCTCTTGAAAGCAAAGATAGTAAGTATCTTGCCCATGCTCTTGGTATAATAGCGAAAAACCAAGGAATGAGTAAAATCGCCCAAAATACAGGGCTATCAAGAGAGTCTCTTTATCGTTCTTTAAGTGATAAAGGTGATCCACGACTTTCTACTTTTCTTAGTGTTTTGAGTGCGTTAGATTTACAAATAAGTTTAACACCTGCAAAAAATAATTGTAAGGAAGAGACAGCTTTAGAAGAAGCATCTTGACCACCTCCCCATTTTTGAGAACGGGGAGGGGAGGCATATTTTTTACTTAAGCGGCTTTCACTACAGATCTTTCTAAGACTTGTTTTGCTTCTTTGATTATGGCTTTGTAATGCTTGCTTTCTTCTACCAACGTAAAGGCTTTGACAAGATGCATGTGGAGAGGTCCATAAATGTAAACAGCCTTTTTAGTTGGAGACATTTTATCCCAATCTTTTGGGAAAGCAAAACGTATATCATCATAATCAACAAATTGACTTTTTAGTTTCTTTTCACATTCAATAAAGTAACGACGAGCTTGACGTCCTTTCTCATTGCGCTCAACCATTGAGAGCTCTTTCGCCATATCTAAGGTGAGATGATATTCTTTACTTATAACATTTTTACGTTTCTCATTTTTGAGAAACGTAAAACCATAATCTTGATTTTCCAAAAATCCATATTCTTTAATACGGCGTACAATCCAATCTGCAAATTTAGAGTTGACTTCTAAAAACGTATGTAATTCACGTGCGTTAACCGTTTGAACAGTTTCTTGACCAATATTTTGTTCTTTAATTTCTATAAGAGTGTTCATAAGAATTCCTTACTATTTAGATGTTTCTTAATGACACTTTTAAAAAGTGCCGGGTGCTAAGAAACACGGTAGTAAGTCCGTCGTTATGCTTTTCCCAAAAGGGTATTGTATAGCGTAACTACACCCGACAAGATCATTATATGCGTGTAACATACAATGAGTCAAAGCCTTTAAACGTGCGGAGAAGAGATTGTTTCGTAACCAAATCCGCTTACTATTAAGGTGTTTCTTAGGCACCTGATTCGATTATTCATATTGTCGTCACATTGTCAAGCTGCTTTCGAGATTTTTTACGTTTTTACTAATTTGACTTATCTATCCTCTTCGTCCATATGGATGACGCCTTCGCCTTCGTCGCATGCGTTTGGTGGGGCGTTTGGATCAAGGGTATCATCCTTGTCTGGTGTTGTGTTTGCAACGTTTCCAGCTGTGTCTTCTTGGGCTTCATCAAAAAGTTCGCACTCTATTTTTGTTGTGTAACCACCCGTTTTATCAAGTTTGTGCTTAACACTTTTGATGCGCCATTCTGCTGGAATATAGGGGCGGAAAGGGGGCTCTTGAACAAGTTTTGCTTCTGCTTGCACAAACGGATCACCACCGATATCACATGAGAAAGAAGACTTACCGCGTGATGATTTATTGCGATAAGCAGCAATGGCTGCAACAGCCTCTGATTGGTTATGGTAGGTGTATTTGAGTTCATGAAACGGCGGATTACCAACTTTGACTTCTTTTTTTTCACCACTGCGGATATCATGATAGGTTGCGAGAACACCGCCTTTTTTCTCTTTGTCTTCTTCTTGCTTTTCCGATTCTTTTTCTGCTTTTTCTGATTCAGATGATGATGCTCTGTCACTGTTATCCATATGGATAAAGTTTTCATCATCATCAATCTCTTCTGGTTCTCGTGCATCAGCCGCGGCTTTTTGGTCGTCTCCCACATCTGTTTCTAAGCCATTGGCTGCACCTGCTTCATCACGCGCACTGTATTTAAAATCCCAAGAGGTGCAATGTTTTTCATGGATAACAACAATAGGGAGTGTTTCACCGGTGATGGCTTTGCCTTCACCCCGTTTGGCGAGCACAAGTTTGCCATCAACGGGCTTTGCTACCGCATCATATTCCCCTGCGAGGCGTGCAGCAAAAGCCATATCACTTTCCGATGTTTGATCAATATGACGCACAACGATTTTTGCAAGAGAAGGATCAACCTTTGGCGTATAGCCATTACGCTCTGCTATCTCTTGAACAATACTGCCAAGGGTTTGCTGGTGATAGGATTGGCTTTTGGGGGTTCTGTAAGACGTGTTCATTGATGCGGCGCGCCCTGTCACGCTTAAGCTTTGTGGTGGGCTGCTCACAGAGATTTCGTCTATCAGATAGGATCCCATATCGCGGTTTTTCCCGCCTTCATAGCCAAGTTTTATGGAAATAACTGTCCCGATAAGAGGAATATCAAGAAAGCCGTTATCACTGTCACGTGCGCGGTCATCAAGCTCTATAGTGATACGATCACTTTTGTTTTCTGCTTCATCGGTAATTTCAATCGACAAAACATAGTCCATCAGCATTCTTGTGATGTCCTCTCCATTTGCCAGAACCGTGCAAAAAGGTTTCATGATTGACTGCCCCAAATTCTGATTACCGGTGTGGCTTTCGGATAGGGGAGGGTTGGCAAAACGATTGTGATGCCTGCTTTTAAGATGGGTCCATAGTCTGCAAGACCAAAATTTGCTGCATAAACGCGTTCAACAGCAAGGGCTTGTTGACCTTTGGCATAATATCTCCAGCAAATGGCATCAACCATATCGCCTTCTTTTGTCACGTAAAGATCACTCATAGCTCTTCACCATATTCTCTCAACTTTATTGTAAATTCTTGTTTTTTGGGGGTGCCATTATGATGAAAAACGCTTTGTTTTTCCTCTACAGAAAGAATGACAAACTTACCTAAGATTTTGCCTTGACCGGTCACAAGAATGTGAGGTCCCATATGCGCTATTTGCCGTAAATATTCGAGCTGTCTGTGACCACCTTTGAAATCTGGATAAATCACGCCTGCTAAAGAAAATTCCGCATTTGCAACAGCAGGCAATTGAAGAGCAGCCTTTCTCCCCAATCGCCCTTGCTCCACCCATGGAACACCATAAGACATATCAAGTGTTTGGTAAGCTGCTGTTTCAATGGAAAAAATAAAACCACCCAAAGCTAACATCATGGTATTTAATCCGAAAGGCTAGAGGCTATGGCTAAACGTTGCTGTTTTGCATAGCGTTCAAGTGCTTGATTGACAGCGTCTCTGATTTCGTCCTTGAGACCATTTGGTACTGAAATATTTAGATTTGTAATGGTTACACGGGCGTCTACTTCAACGGGCTTATGAACCGTAATTGGCTTTGGAGCTTTAAAAGCACCTACTTTATTTGTTGCCTGCATTTGTCCTGTTTCAACGACACTTGTATTAAAACCACTCTTGCGTTTTTCAGGTGGGGTATTTGTAACCACTACTGTATCAACCATTTTTTTTGCACGTGCATTGGTTTCTTCGGTAAAGGTTTTAATGGTCTGCGTTGAAGTCTTGTCTATTGAAACATTAAACCCTAACTTTTCTTTCACCCAATTAGGCATCCAACTGGTTAATTTCTTCATCATATTGCCAAAACCGTTATACAGATCATCCCATTTGCTTTTGATGCCCTCCCAAAGCCCATTAATAAGATTGGAGCCTATTTCCATTAAATCGACACCAAACAGCCATTCAATGAGTTCATTGATTTTTTTCGAAATCCAAGTCAGTGGTGAAAAGTTTTTAAAGAACGTCAAGAGGTTATTGAAAACATTACTACATAAGCTGTAAAAAGAATCCCATAGCTTGCTTATAAAGCTTATGACTGTATCCCAATGTTTGTAGAGCAGATATCCGGCAGCAACAAGAGCTGCAATGCCACCAATAATCCAGCCAATAGGTGTGGTCATGATTGCGATACCAAGCGATATAAAAGCAGAACTAACGGCAGTTATTGCTGGAATGAGTGAAGCTATAAGAACTGCCCCAACCGCGGCTAAAGATGCTGCTACCCAACCATTGAGTTTGTCCCAATATTGATAGAGGACAAAGAGCGCTGCAATGCCACCCATTAACCAACCGATAGGTGTCGTCATAATTGTGATACCAAGGCTAACAAACGCTGTTCCTACGGCTGCTAATGCGGCAATGAGTGGACCAAAAATGAACGAACCAAGTGCCACAAGTCCTACCTTAAAGAGGGTTATTTCACCAATCAGAGGTTCTAGCCATTGGAACCAGCCTTTAATCCTCTCTGTGAGATCACTGATGCCTTTTCTTAAATCAGAGGTAGGATTAAGCAAATCATTAAGGACTTTTTTTAAGGTTTTTGCCCAGCTCGCAACGGTTGTTTGAATGAGGTCGCGGTTTTCATCAATCAACTTTGAAAAACCGTCAATCATATCATTAATCACGGGCATGAAACGCGCGCCAATAAAGCTCGCGATACCGCCTATTTTTTTCTTAAAAGCACCAAGCTTGTCACTTAAATCTGCTGCATAGCGTGCAACATCGGCACCTATCAGCCATTTTCCTTTTCGCGCCTTTGCAAACAGTTCTTTAATGGGTGCCATGCCTTGTGTAAGCATTGTCGCCATTTCTTTACCATCGCCCCCAAACAGCAGAGCGGCAATATGCTGTCTTTGTGCTTGGCTTTTCATCTTACTCATCTTGTCGGTAATTTCTTCTAACAAGACAGAAGTGGATTTGAGTTTTCCAGAAGTGTTTTTGACAGAAATGCCAAGTGCTTCAAAGCCCATCATGCCTCTTTTTTGTCCGGCATATGCTTGTGCTGAACGCCTATTTAAAACCGCTAAGGATTGTTGAAAAAGTTCGGCAGAAGTGCCTGAATTATCGGCTGCATCACCCCATAATTGAAGTGATGCAACACTCATATTTAAATGGTGTGATGCGTGATAAAGACTATCTCCCAGATGCATGGTTTTCATGGTGAGGGCGGCTACACTTGCCACAAGACCACCACCAGCAAGCCCCAAGACACCAGTAAAGACCGAAGCACGGCTTGCCGCCACTCCAAGAGCACTTTGAACGCCATGAAGGCTTTTTGTCATGTTTTTGACAGCAGCAGAAAAGCGCGGAATACCCAAACTATGTGAGAGTGTTTTTGACAATGTATCGAATTTTTTTTGAAGATGTTTGAGAGGTGCGGTGAGTTTGTCTTCAAGAGACAATTTCACCTTTGCATCAGCAACTTTTTCACTCATTTTGTCTTATACCTTTCTGCTGCTTGATTTCGCCAGAATATGAGTTCTTGCGGTTCCATTTCCATCATCTTTGAAAGGGACCAATGGAACACAATGGTAATATCGGCTATGAGTTTAGCGGCGGTTTCCCAGTCGAGGTATCCCGCCGCTTGATAAAAGACTCCAAAATCTCTCCAATGCTCGACAAGTCATTAATATCGAGTTCTCCAACCGCTTCATGTGCCCATCCAGAAAGGCGTGCAATCATAGCGATTGTTTGCTCTATGCCTTCTTTTTTGTCGATTGCTTGCACATCTTTTGTTTTGGGGCGCTGTAAGGTAATTGTGGTGTGCTCTTTTCCTTCAAAAGTAACAGGTATCAATAATTTATGTGTAATGCTTGTTTGGACTGTCATTTTATAATCCTATATTTTCTCTATGGTCTGCGAGTTGATTGACGCCATTGAATTTTCTCACCAAGTTGAGGACATCTATCTCAACGATTTCAACGTCCTTCTGGACATATTTGAAATACTGCAATGTGAAGGTAGTTGTGGATGTTGCTTTGCTGCCCGGTTGCCATTCTGCCATTTCAAAGCCTTTGCATAGTCCTCTCATGGTAATGACAACACCTTCTGCTGGTGTGCCTTGCGCTTGCATTGAACTTCGTAATGAGATATCGACATCTGTGCGCCCCAACAGTGCCATCAATTCTGGAGAGCAATCAGAAATGGTCATGCTAAGTGTGAGGGTTTCAAGACCAAGGTCAACTTCAATAGAGCTATCCATGCCTCCACCACGATAACTTTCAACAACCAAATTCAAATTCGGTAATGTTACGCTTTCACATTTTGCTTGATAGGGAATGCCGTCGACAAAAATGTTAAAATATTTCAAAACTCTTGGTAAAACAGGTATAGCCATTAAAAGATCTCCTCTAAGTAATCATTCACAATGCGTGAACGGAATGTGATGTGTTCTGCTGGTGTTGTTGGTGTGAATTCGACATTGAAATAGACTCTGCCGCCTTCAATGGCGCTTGCTGTATTCAACTCTGGATCAGGCGTACAGCGCTCACCAAGAATGGCGCCTTGTGCTTTCAAATCACGCAAATAGGCATTGACGCTTTCACTCACGTCACTCATGTAGGTTTTTTTGATATTGCGGTCGACAGCCCATAGATGCCCGCGCAAAATGGCATCATTGATCATATCTGCGGTTCTCACCACCGATAAGAAAGCAAATTTTGTATCACTTGAAAGGGTGCGATTACCCCAGAGGCGATAACCATTTTCGCGGATAATTGTTGTGATGTTTTGTTCATTAAGAAGGTTGGCGCGGCTTGATCTATCCCCAATGGAAAAATCAATGGGGCGCGCAGTTCCTACAATGCCATTGATCACTTTATTAGAAGGGGAATGCCAAAAACCTTGGGCAAAATCCGTTTTGGCAATGACACCTGCAACTGCTGCACTTGCTGGCTGTTCTACAATTTTTCCATCACGATTCACCTTTACAAAAGGGTCAATGATAATGGCGCGTTTTGAATCAAAATCCTTTGCTGCGGCAAGGGCTGCTTCATCTGTGCTATTTGGTGCATCAAGCACCACAATCGCACGCAGACGCTCTGCAATGCCAATCAGTTCTGCTGCAACGGGGTTGGCAGTTGCACCAGTTCCATTCTCTTCAATATTCACACTGGAAGGGCGTTGATGTGTAAAGCCTGGAGCGATGAGAATGCGTGGTGTTTGTCCTACAATGGATTGTGCTCCAATGAAAGCATGAACACCTTCATAAGCACCATTTGCGTTTACACCACCCAGAATATTGGTGAGTGTTGCATTTTCGTTGTCACCCTCGTTCACGCGTACGACAACGACAATTGCTCCTACTTGTTTAAAAATAAGATCAAGGGCATTGGGTAAGGTACCTTGACGCTTACCCGTTTTATCGAGTTTTGCAGCTTGTGAAAGAGAGCCTGCTACCAAAACCGGTGTGTTGAGAGGGAATGCTTGTTCATCGGCATCGGGTGCTGTGCCAACAATCCCGATAACGGCAGACTGAACCGCGCGAAGGGGGCGGGTGCCGTCGTCAACTTCAACGACTTCAACACCGTGTAAAAAAACCTGTTGCCATACTTTATGCTCCTTTAAATGAGGGGTGAATGAAAATGAATGGGAAAAATGAGGGGTAAAGAGCCGCTCTGACGAGCGACTTGACAAAAACTTTAAAATCGTTAGATTCATACAAAGGTGCTTCAAAAACATCTTAAAACAACAAGCGGATTGGTTACCGAAATAATCAGTCTTCTGTGCATTAAAGACTTTGACTCATTATATGCTACGCGCATATAATAGTGGGGTCGGGTGTGGTTATGCCATAAAATACCCTTTCGAGGGGAAAGCATAACGACGGGCTTGTTGCCGTGTTTTTGAGCACCCGGCATTCTTCATTGAGTGTCAATCAAAAACATTAGTCAACAAGGAGTTCATCATGAACAATTTAGTAACAATCGACAATGCTGGTATTGCTGTCACAACCTCTTTAAAAATTGCAGAGGGTGTAGGCAATACGCATAAAACAGTTATACAGCTTGTACGTCAAAACATTGAAGACTTTGAAGAATTTGGAAGGGTCGCATTTGAAATGCTACCCTTTGGAACCAAAGGTGGAAGACAAAAAAGAGAAGTTGCTATCCTCAATGAACCACAAGCAACTTTACTCATGACCTATATGCGTAACAATGATACGGTGCGTGCATTCAAAAAAGCCCTCGTCAAAGCTTTCTATGATTTAAAAAACCAATTAATTGATAATGACCGTGATACACGCTTTGATTTTCCAAGCAACTGGGATGAAATGGGACCTACTGAAAAAGCTGTTTATATTTATGGACCGCTTCACATGCATCTTGTTAAAGCTTTTACATTAGCAGAAGAGAGCAAACATTATAAAACGCTTGTTGAAGAAGCCAAGCGAGTTTTAGTAAGCCCTGTTGCAAAAGTAGCTTAAGTTAAAAACATGATTTTATCTCCTCGTCTTTGAGGCGGGGAGGTGGTTAATGGCTCTGTTCCATTTGTATATCCACTTTATTAGCTGTTAATGTTGGAATAGAAGAGACATCAATGTCCCTCAAGGCATGCCATGTATCATAATTGGCTTGAAGCTGTAGCCAAAGGGCTGGTCCATTTCCTAACAATTTACCAATGCGAGCTGCTGTTACGGCCGTGACTGGACGTTCTCCTTTAAGGATACCGTGCAAGTGCTGGCGTGATATTTGAAGAATCCTAGCAATTTCGGTTTTGCTTGCATTTAAATGTTCTAAGGATTCAGCTAAAATTTCTCCTGGATGAGAAGGACAACGATTAGGATTACGTGTGGTCATGGATAGTTTCCTTTACAAATCTTAAAACCTTCAGTGGTATTGCTCTAGATCAACATGGTAAACGTGTCTGTCTTTAAATTCAAAAGTGATACACCAAGGACCATTGATATGAATTGTGTAGCGAGTTGGAGTAAAGCCTTTAAGCATATGAAAATTATAACCTGGTACATTGATATCACTAACTTGAGAAGCAGCGTCAAGGGCATCAAGACGGCGAATAATACGCTGTTGAAGCCTGCTATCAATCTTACTTTTTCCTGTTTCCCAGAGAGATTTGAGGTCTTTATTTTTAAATGTTTTGATCATAGCAAACTCAACAACTTTATTTTAAGTAAGATGTAATGTATTAAGTGACAATTGTCAACAAAAATGTTACAATTTAATATGATTGATGCCAACACTGTAGAACTAAAGGAATTTAAGAAATGAATATCAAACCAATTCGTACAGAGAGAGAGTATCAAGAAGCTTTAGAGATTGTGTCTGCGATGTTTGACAATCAACCTAAAGAGAATACTCCAGAATTTGATCAAATGGAGGTTCTTGTGTTGTTGATTGAAGCGTATGAAGCAGAACACTATCCTGTTTCTCCTCCTCACCCGATTGAAGCTATTAAATTTAGAATGGAACAAATGAACTTAAGTGCTAAAGATCTTGTTCCTGCGATTGGTCATTTAAATCGCGTTTACGAGATATTGAGTGGTAAAAGAAAATTAACACTGCGCATGATTAAAAACTTGCACCAACAGTTCAATATTCCACTAGAAAGCCTAATAGCCTAGACTTGATTATCTTTCTCTTGTGGTTCTTTTATGGGCTCTACGGGTATGTCTGTTTCTGTCATTTCAGTAGATGAGAGCTGTTTTGTGTTTTCATCAACAATAGGAGGAGAGAACACTCCATCCTTATAAGTCCAGCCGATCTGCGCTTCACTTGAGGGGATAGCTTCACCATCAAAGGCATGGACATAGTCTTCTGAGGCTACAATAATATTTGTTACCACACCATTTTCAACAACTGCATATTTCATAAAAAACTCCTAGATAAAAAATCTCAACAAGATTGCTCCGTCACCACCATTGCCGCCATCTCCACCAGATTTTCCTGGAAAGTAGCCACCGCCACCGCCGCTGGTAAAACCATTTCCATCACCACCATTGCCGCCTTTCCCACTGTAACCCCCTTTTGCGATACCATCACTGCAACCACCACCAGCCCCCCCATAAATAGAGCTTCCACCATGTCCAATGTTTGTTTTGTAGACAATAAAGGGGCCGTCGTTACTTCTATAGTATGCGTAGCCACCACCACTCCCGCCACCGAAAGTAGAACTGCTACCATTAACATTACTGTTACTAGAGTAGTAGCTGCCACCGCTACCGCCGCGACCACTGCTGTTGGCACTTCCTTCACTGCCACTAGTTCCGTATCCATAATATCCACCACCTCCGCCACCGCCTGCGGTAAGAAGTCCCTGAATTATTGTTTGACCACCTATGCCTCCCCTCTCGTTATTACCGCCTTTCCCACCACGTCCAATTTGAGCATTTTTTGAGTTTCCCAGCTGGTATCCTTTGATTTTAATACGTACGCAACCGCCGCCACCTCCACCACCGCCTTTTATATTACTGCCGCCTCCACCGCCACCCCACGCCCATATTTCAATATCGGTGTAGCTAGTAACACTATCAGGAAATGGAATGGTACCACTTTCTGTCATGAGGATTTCAAGGGGATTAAGCGCGGTAACTTCTTTCAGTTTTGCAATCTCATTGCGTATTTTTTGAAGAACAGTGGTAGCCTCATCTTTTGTGTAAAGTGCCTTACCATCAACAGTTGCTGGACCTTTAAGCATGCTTCCACTTGCACTTAGACTTGTCACAACTTTATTATTGTGGGTGAGATTAAACGACGAATTACCCAAAAGTTCTAAGCCACCACTCATCATGACTTTGCTGGTAAATTTATTGTAACCTTGCCATTCATTTGGGCTTTTTAAGCGACCATAGCTTGTGAGATCTTCGTTGATTTTGGCTCTAAAATCATCAAGCCCCACGATATCTTCGGTTTTATGTTGGTGTGCACCTAACAGTGAGACAGCACTACCAAAGGTGAAGTTATTGTTGCTTGATTTATAGAGGACATAATTGTTGGCTGCGTCCTTAGCACCCTCGATATCGCTTAAATCAGCAAAAGTGAAGGTTTTATCCGCTGCCATCTTGCCATTGAGAGCGCTTTCTAGATCTGCAACATCACTTATTGTATGCGTGTGTTTTGAAGGTGCTTTTTCGTTTATCTTTTCCTCAACAACCAAAAGAGCTTGATCAATTTTGGTCAAGTTTTCCCGCAAGATTGGGAATTCAGAACTGATAAAACGACCTTCTTTAGGCAATTCCATGTCGAGTTTTTTGGTTTTTGTCATCTCTCATTTTCCCATTATAATATGCCAGCGCCAAAATCACTCACCATGGACCGCGCAGCAGGTCCACCGGTAAGCGTGAGTTTCAAGCGCGCTTGTTTGGCGCCTTTATCACTGCTGGTAAATTTTCGTTCTGTCCAAAGCGGTTCAGCGAGTTGTTCTGTTTCCTCTAATTTCAAAGGGGTGAAAGCACCATCATCCAGTTGCATCTCCAGTGAAAAGGTTGCACCACCTGGTAAAAAGGTTTTGATATAGCTGGTCAATCTTGCTTTTTCACCAAAGGCAAAAGCACGCGTGACATAAGTGGCCGTTTTATGAATCTTCCCCGCAATCAATTGAACAGGAGCAAACAAGACGGGTGAGAGCTTTTCGGTGCCTTTGAGAATAGCGCGGAGCTTTACTTTTTCACTGATATATTCGGTAAGACTGAGTAATTGAAAGGGAAGGAGTTGATAAACCGTGCCGTTGTTTCTTTCAATTTCAAAGATGACAGAACAATCGCTTGAAGGCAATTCAATGGCTGCGCGTATTTGCAAATCAGAGCAGTCAACAAGGTCAAAAGTGCCAAGATCAATGGTTTTTTCTGTTTGTGTATAGCGTGCCGACAGCACTCGAAAGGCTAAGGCTTCATCTTGATGAGCGGTCCAGCTCCTAGCATTGACAGAAGAAAAGCGTGGACCGGTCACGTAAGGGTGGCTCGAGACGTATCTCTGGTGTTCTGCATCAAAATCCCCAAGCTTTGCTAGTGAAACGGCATGATCAGCATCATCGGTTTTAATGACAAAGGCGGTGAGACGGTCATTGGGGACTAACAAAGGGACATCATAGCGTGCCTCTGCCCACCCTCCCTTTGCGCCCTTCATAGAATAAAAGCTTTGTGCTTGAATATCGGCGGTCGGATAACCGTTTTCTGTAGTGACCAAATCAATCACCAAATCATGGTTCTCATTACCGATTTTGCAAAGATGAAAGTCAATACCGGTGATTTGCCGTGTTTCATCGGGGGTAAAGACTTGCGCTTGTGGGTCAAATTGCATCCATATTTTCACAGTGGTGGTGCGCCGCATCACTTTCACATCAATCACACCTTGCCCTGTAAAAAGCCCCGTTGCAATGGTTCCACCTTTCCCCCGTGCCACAACATTTTTTGTGCCAGCGGTGATGTTTTGTGGAATTTTAAAAGTTCCTTCAAGGGTGCCCTTGCTATCGGCAACAAGGCGGCTCGCTGACAAAACATTCACACCATCAAAGATGAGGCTTTCTAATTGTTCTAACTTGCCAAAGCCTTCAATTTTAAAGTGAAGGGTAATTTGTCTTAAAAAGTCGGTTTGTTCTTGATGTGCATTGACCAAGTCATCACGCACTTCTGTGTTACGGATAGTTCTGCCGCGATGTTTTCCCATAATGATTTGATTGGTGATACCCGAGAGCCAATCGGTGCGTTGTTCATGCCAGAAGTCTGTCGCGGGTTCAAGGGTTACTGTACCAGGCAGGGGTGCAAAATTTTGATAAGGATTGATTTTTTCGCAAGCCGTTGTCAACTCTTGCGCAATGATCACTTCATTTGTCCAGTCAAGGGTGACAGGCGCTGTAAGATTAGCGGTGTAAAAGGTTGGATCAATGGCGAGCTGTAAAATGCCGTTGCCTACAGCACCTGTTTGTTGAAAGCCTTCATCTCTGTAACTATCATCAAGAAAAGGGTC
>NZ_JBHINI010000024.1:0-12879 GCF_042194935.1 Bartonella sp. CL71SXKL
CGCATCAAATTTACCTGTCTTTATCCGTGAAACCACCGCATTATGTGAAACACCCATCTTCTTCGCAAACGCACGAATCGATATCCCCTCACGATTCTTCTTATTCATAGTTGCTCCTTGCTTTTTCTCTGCCATAAGAAGTAAGAGTTTACGGTGTTACGAATGATTGACAATCGGGTATAATCCGGTATATATTCCGGTATGAAAACAGATACACTCCAAATTACACAAGAATTGTTGGCTCTCATTGCTGAAATTGATGAGTTCAAAGGGGCATGGCGCGCCCTTGGTACTCTTGCACCTGAGCGATTGAACGCTCTTCGTCATATTGCTACTGTTGAAAGTATTGGATCTTCCACACGCATTGAAGGGAGTAAGTTAACAGACCGCGAAATCGAACAGCTTTTGGTAAACTTAGAAATTAAACGTTTCAAGAGTCGTGATGAACAAGAAGTTATCGGTTATGCCAAGGTTATGGAAACAATCTTTCAATCTTGGAGTGATATTTCTATTACTGAAAATCATATTAAACAACTTCATCGTGATCTTTTGTGTAATAGTGAGAAAGATCAACGACATCGAGGTGAATATAAGACTTTACGCAATGATGTAGCAGCATTTAATTCTCAAGGGAAAATGGTTGGCATTGTTTTTGAAACAGCTACACCATTTGATACACCATACCGAATGCAAGAGCTTATTACTTGGTTCAATAAAACCAATGAATTAAAGGATCTTCATCCTTTACTTACGATTGGTATTTTTAATGTAACATTTTTAGCTATTCATCCTTTTCAAGATGGAAATGGACGTTTAAGCCGTATCTTAACCACCCTTCTTTTGTTACAAAAAGGTTATGTTTATGTACCATATTCATCACTTGAAAGCATTATTGAGAATAATAAAGAAAGCTATTACTTAGCTTTAAATCAAACTCAAAAAACAATTTATACTAAAACACCCAATTGGGAGCCTTGGATACTCTTTTTTTTACGTGCTCTACAAAAACAAAAACGCCAATTAGAAATAAAAATAGAGAGTGAAAAAAATGCTCTTTTTTCCTTATCTGAATTGGCTCTTAATATTCTTGATTATGTGCGTAATCACGGACGTGTTACAACCCGCGATATGGTGCGTGAGGTTGGTGCAAGCCCTAATACACTTAAAGTAACTTTTACATCATTAGTTGAAAAAGGTCTTTTGATACGTCATGGTGGTGGACGATCAACTTGGTATAGTGCACCTTAATTTATTGCCTTCTTAACTACCTCCCCATTGTTGAGAACAGGGAGGGGAGATGTGTTTTAATCTAAGCAGCTTTCACGACAGATCTTTCTAAGACTTGTTTTGCTTCTTTGATTAAAGCTTTATAATGTTTGCTTTCTTCTACCAATGTAAAGGCTTTGACAAGATGCATATGGAGAGGTCCATAAATGTAAACAGCCTTTTTAGTTGGAGACATTTTATCCCAATCTTTTGGGAAAGCAAAACGTATATCATCACAATAATCAACAGATTGGTTTCTTAGTTTTTTCTCACACTCAATAAAGTAACGACGTGCTTGGCGTCCTTTCTCGTTACGTTCCACCATTGAGAGCTCTTTCGCCATGTCTAGAGTAATATGATATTCTTTACTTATAACATTTTTACGTTTCCCAATTTTGGGAAGCGTTAAAATATAGTCCTTTCCCTCTTCAAATGCATACTGATTAATGCGGTTCGTAATCCAAGTAGCAAAACGTTTTCCTATTGCCAAAAATGTATGTAATTCACGTGCATTCACTGTCTGAACGATATCACCATCAATCGTAGTTTGATGTAAGTCAATTAAATATTGTGCCATGATTTGGCTCCTATGTGCTTAAAGGTTTTCTATTGACACTCTAAAAGATGCCGGGTGCTAGAAAACACGGCACATAGCCCGTCGTTATGCTTTCCCCACAAGGGTATTGTATAGCATAACTACACCCGACAAAGTTATTATATGCGCCTAACATACAATGAGTCAAAGTCTTTAATGTGCGGAAGACTGATTATTTCGGCAACCAATCCGCTATGTGTTTAAGGTGTTTTCTAGGCACCTGATTCGAAAATAGACATTGACGCAATAATGTCAAGAGTAAAAATAATTTTTATCTAAAAATAATCGCATACTGTACAGTGTACATATTGAAATCATTATTTATCAATGAGTTAAATGTACAATGTATAGTCAATTTGAAAATTCTGTCGCTAGCGATAGTTCGCGCTCGCCTGCCCCGCAACGAAGCCAACCCGCTGGGAAGTACCTTTTGCATTGATTTTATTGTATTTTTTCTGGAATAGGAGAGGCATAATTGGCAATCTTCTTTAAATTAATATCCTCCCCACTCTGAAAGCAGGGAAGATGAGATCATATTTTAAAACTAAGCAGCTTTCGTAACAGATGTTGCTAAAACCCGCTTAGCTTCTTTAATGAGGGCTTTATATTTTCTATTCTCTTCATCTACTCTGAAGGCATCAAGAAGACGCATATGAATAGGACCTAAAAGATATAAAACTTTTTCGCCAGCGTTCATACCTTCCCAATAACTTGGCAAATCAAAGCGCGTATCATTATCATAATCAACAGCTTGGTTTTTTAGTTTTTTCTCACACTCAATAAAGTAACGACGTGCTTGGCGTCCTTTCTCGTTACGTTCCACCATTGAGAGCTCTTTCGCCATGTCTAGAGTAATATGATATTCTGTACTTGGACGACCGCCTTTAGGTTTTACTCTTTTTTGAGTAAAACTCACAAAGGCCTGATTTTCTTGGGAGGCATTGGGTTTCGCTAAAATTTTAGCGAAACTTATAAAGTCCTTATTTTCTAGGAAGCCGTATTCTTTAATACGGTTTTTTATCCAATCTCTAAAATTAGAATTGACTTCCAAAAATGTATATAATTCGCGTGCGTTGACGGCTTGAACTGTTTCTTGATCAATCGTTTGTTCTGTAATTTTAATAAGAGTGTTCATAATGAACTCCTATGCAGTTAAAGGTTTTCTATTGACACTCCACAAAGAATGCCGGGTGCTAGAAAACACGGTGCATAGTCCGTCGTCACGCTTTTCCCATAAAGGGTATTGTATAGCGTAACTACACCCGACAGATCTATTATACGCATGTAGCATATAATGAGTCAAAGCCTTTAGTATGCGGAAAATAAACTGTTTCGGCAATCTATCCGCTATGCATCTAAGGTGTTTTCTAGGCACCTAATTTAACGATATACGTTTTCCGTGAATCTTGTCAAGAAAGAAAATCTCAGTCTATAGCAAACATAGCTTGAGAACATGATCTAGCCTTTCTTATTAGCAGCGTATTCTTGACGAGCAAGTTGGTACTGTATATTGGCAATTAATCTTTCATTGGCTTCTTTTACAATAGCACTTGCAATCTCTGGCTTGGACATCACTTTAGCAATTGAAGGTCCTTCTTGTTTTGCAATGGGGAATTGATCTCCGTCATCTCTTTGAAACACATTCCCTCCCATTTTCAATTCAACACGCTTTGGAAAACTGCCTCCCTTGATAAAACCATGGGGTAAGATTTCTTTCTTTCCAAACAGTGTGTAAGTTACGCCGCGTTTTGTTTCGTTTACTTTAAAAAATTTAAGAGGTATCGGTGTTCCAGAACCAATGATACCTGTCTCAAGAAACCTTGCTGTTGCCTTTTCTTTAATATAAACACCTCTTCTTATACGTTTTATTTGGGCTGATGAGATGTCTGCAACTTGCTTTTCAGTAAAGCGTTCAACTTGTTTTGCTGCAGTGTTTAGAGCATTACGCAGAGCCCAATTAAGGCGTGGTGCTTGAAGACTGGTGAAGGTATCCTTCACCTGTTGAAGATACCATTTTTGGTGGATGATTAACTTCAACTTCTAAGCCTTTTTTGGGGTAGGTGACTTGGAAGCTTTAGATGCTTTTGGCTGTTCGAGTGGAATTTCCTCTGTCACTGGTTCAGACGATGTTTGTACGGCTTCTTGTTCTATCTGTTTAATTTGTTCAATTGCCTTATCTGTTTTTGCTGTTGTCTTGACGTCAACAAAAAGTTTTGCAGCATTGGCGCGCTTGAGACGTGCGTAGACTTGATTAGAAACTTCAACAAATGGATTATTGGGTGTTGATGGTTCAAAGCGAACAGTGCTTTTATTGTCTCCAACAACACACATTGGCTTAGTGATGACAGCTTTCATCATTGCTCCTTTTGCGTCATAATTAATGACATCATTAGTCAATTATTGATTTTTGTTATTTGAAAAATAGATTAGTCAGAATTACCCAGAAAACAGGGCTTTCTAGCCACGTTTCAAGATCACATTTTACTAAATTTTTAGAGGATATTTTTGAATTTTGGACGCAATTCGACCAGTACAGCAGCGTCATTAAATACGACTTTTCACATATTGTCAACAAAAAAATCAATATATTGTGTTTTTTTTATTTTTTTACCTAAATATGCTGCTTTACAAACAAATGATGCAAATATTCCGTTCCCAAAAATCGTTTATACGTTAAAGCATTTACCATTTATTTTTTGGATAAAAATACTTCTGGAGAGCATTTAGAGCAATACGCAAAGAACTAACAAGATGTGGTAATGTTTGGTTTTCTATAACAAGATGTTGTATCGCGGCATAAAGATTATACTGTCTATAGAGGTGTTGTGCTTCTTTGATAGCCTCTTGCATGTTTGAAAACTGTTCTGTTGCAAATTTAATCCATTTTTCTTTTGCTGTCTCATCAGAAGATGAGGGTATTTTATCATAAACAGCACTTGGCAAACCTTTTGCACACGAATAGTCATTTTTCACTTCAAGATATTTTTGCGCAGCATCATATTGGTCTTGATTTATTTCGCCTTGCAAATAAAGCCGCCCGATATAGGTACCGGAAAGCGGACTTTTAGCCTCTTCTATGGTCAAACAGAAGCGTTTGGCACGCATTTCAATTGCCAATTTATCCATGGGTTCATGCGGTGTTTTTGCTCGTGAGATACGTCCATTTGGTTCTCTGATACATCCTTTAATCCGTGGACGACCGCGTTTTGCACGTTTTTTTCTTTTTGTCATATTTTTTTCAATCAGAATGGTATGCTATCATTATTAATGAGTGCACTATGATCAGCAGCCCCTGAAGCGATAGCATAATTTTGAGAAGTAATAGGTGAAGGGGTAGGGGATGCTGATTGATCTTTCTTTGCATCAAGCAAATACAACTCGCCTTTGAATTGTGGTAAGACAATCTCTGTTGTGTAGCGGTCATGCCCATTTTTATCTTGCCATTTGCGTGTCTGTAATTTTCCTTCTATGTAAACCTTTGAACCTTTGTTTAGATATTGAAGGGCAATTTTTGCCAAATGTGGATTAAAAATCACAACTGAATGCCATTCAGTTTTCTCTACTTTTTGATTGGTTTTTTTATCTGTATAGCTCTCAGAAGTCGCTATACTAAAATTGACTATTTCTGCTCCAGAATTCATTGTTTTGCTTTCGGGATTAGCACCAAGGCGTCCGATTAATGTCACTTTATTTAGCATATTTGTAGCCCCATTAGATTTGCAATTTATACATAAAAAATCTTAGCATAATTTGCATATTTATACAATTATTTCAAAAGGATAATATTAATTATTAACATATAACATTATGTTTTGTGATGTACGTATAAAATAAGGAGATCAAGGTATTTTATTTTGCAAGCAGCGTTTCTTGTCCGTTCTCACCATGAATTCCTTGAACACTGTTAGATCTTGTTGTGAAAGACACTTAAAATTTCTAACAAACGTGCTAATAATTTCACGGTTAAGTGGATCAGAAGAATTCATTATAAAATTCTTTCGGCAAATATCAGCCTCTTTTCTTAAAAGAGAAGCCATGTTTTGATCTAAAGCGTACAGCTTTATGATCTTTTCTTCCATTCCTACTGGAACAGATTTTTTGCCAATCTCAACAGAAGATAAAAATGCTACAGAGATGCCTAGTTTATCAGCCATATCTAAGAGCCTTTCAAAGTGATCAAGGCGAATTTTGCGTAAAGTTTTGCCAAATGGTGTAAGCATGTGATTAAAGCTCCTATTAATGAAATCTGCAATTAAGCTGCTTTGAGAAGCGAGCCTATATTCTTTTCTAAAAATTGAGGTACTTTGATTTTAGGTGAAAAAATCATCAATTCGGTAGCTTGCCTTTTCTCTTGTAGAGAATATTGTAAGCTAAATTCTATTGAGAGATATTGCCTATACAATAATTTAATTTCTTCAACGTTGTCATAAGTAATTAGCCAAGGTGCCGTCACATGTTGGGAGATGACATTCTCTAAATTGTGGTGATCATTAGCTTTGTAAAACCAAGTATAAAGACCTTTTCCTTTTTTAAAATAAGGAGGGTCCATATAAAAAAAGGTGTTTTCATCAGTTCCATAACACAGCAAAAATTCCCGTGCATTTAAACGAGTTAAATGTATTCTATCTTTTTGTTCACTTATGCGAAGAATGCGTTCAATTATATTCTCTTTGTTAAATCGGCAATCTATTTTATAGGCACCGCTTTGTCCTTTCCCTCCAATTGGTCCAGCATTTTTAATAATTCCAGATCTATTTGTGCGATTCAAAAAGAGTGCTGCAAATCCTGCGCTAAGCACATCTGCACTTGCAGGAGAAATTTCTTTTTGTATGTACCATTCTTCTAAGTTAATGGTCGTTGTATTGATTTTTTCTATTAATTCTTCTGTCTTGTGCAAAACGCAATACCAAAAGCTCCAAATGAACAGATCAATATCGTTAATGTGAATATCTTTAACATCACCATTAAAAAGAAGCTTTAGAGCAAGTCCGCACCCGCCAGCAAATGGCTCTCTATAGGAACAGCCATTTAATGCATTTTTCTCAAATATTTCTTTGACTTTTCCATACAGTGCAGCCTTACCGCCTGGATATCTCAATGGTGAGCAGACATGAGTCATTGTTACGCGCCTTTTTCAATGATTTTTTGATGTTTTTGTTGATTTCATCTATGAACGTTGAGAAGAGACAACGTAATCTGAACAGTTTTATAAAATCGGAAATTTTACTATAGCTTTTTAACGGAGCACTGTAGTGTGTAAATAGATATATTTATTAAACTGCGTGTACGTAACATAAGAAACAATACACAAACTAAAAAAGAATACCAAAGAGCAATATCTGAGTACCAAAGTACAGTATCCAATGGAAAAGAAAGCTTGTACTCCACGTACTTAGAAATGAAAGGTAAAGAAACAGTTTCCTTATAACTATTGGGGAAAATTAAAACGACAAGCGCTAAACTTATTAGCTTTAAAAGTCTGTGCAAATACTGTTGTAAATCACGTGTTAATGTCTTCCAACCTGTTGTATTGCCGCGTTTGTATTTTGGATTGTTTTGCAACTCAAAAGGAATATGAGAATTGCATAAAATTGCAAAAACCGCTGTGACTATTACCAAAGAAACAGATGCGAATATCAAAATACTTTGAATAAAGTAGGGATTTTTTTTTATTCCTAAAAAACATAAAAATATAAAAGTTATAATGCCAAACAAGGCTCTTAGCTGTTTACCTGTAAACATATTTATTTCCTGCGGTTTTCGATAATTTTTTGATCTCTTTATTGATCTCATCTATAAGAGGTTCGTAATTGAGAACGCTTTTCGGAATATTCCCACCGTAAACCCATGCTTTCACTTGCGCTTTGGTACTAAAATCCGCATTTTCTGGTGTGGTATAATACTGGCCGCCATCAAACTTTTCACACTCTCTTGTACCGTCTTCATATTCGTAGAGGTTGTAAAAATACTCCTCTGCTCCGTCCCCCCAAGGAACATAACCAACAGCTGTTGCAACCCACTTTTTTCGCATGGGTTGTTTACGGATTGTTAAGAATAAATGTTTAAAAATGAACATGCTTTAATCCTAATTTTACCAATTGGTCTATTTACCTCAAATTTGATCATACAGAGCGTTTTATATTGCAGATGTTGATTCTATCATAAAATCTTTAAATCGCTTTGTAAGGTGCTTTTTTGTCGATTTAAATGCATATCTAATCGTAAAATGATCAGCACTTTTCACTATTTTGCTGTTTTAAGCCGCTTTAGAATTGCTACTGTTATGTTGCTCTTCACTAGGCTTGCCTATTCTCATGAATGAAATGCGCTTGCCTCCTAAAGCTAGGTTACGCGTATTTTCAACTGCTATAAAAACCTTCTCAGCAACACCATAAAGCCTGCTTTCTAAATCGCGACAATACTGCACCAGATCAGCGCATGAGGGGACAAATGTTGTGGACATGCCTTTTGCCTCACCACGTATAAGATTTTTAACGGCTTGCAATAAAGACCAGAGTGAAATGCCGTTAAGAGCAGCGATATAAGCCTTTGCACGCGCTTCTGCATTTGAAACTTTTTGCATTGTCAAACCACCTTCAAGCACATCAAGAGCTTCTGCTATGTCTTCAACAGATGCTTTCAAGGTAAGTAAGTTTTGAACAGTCTGATAAGCTTCTAAAGCTTGTTTCTCTAGGGCTTTTGTCAATTGACTGCCATTGATCAAGGTCCATGGGAATTCCAGAGTTACACATCGCTCTATCTGTTGCACGGTATCTTGTAGAGGCGTCACTAAGCTGTGTTGCACCGATAAGATTACGGATTGTCTCTCCGGTACCACCGCGAGTTCTTTGATCTTTTGAAAAGTTTCCATTGTTTCCACCATTGTTGTTCGTGTTTTTCGTTTTTTCTAAACCCTCGATAGCCCTGCGTACCCAGTTACGCCATGTTGCTTGCCAATCGATTTTGGTTGCATTTGCTCCGGCTTTTGAACGCCAGTAATCTCGAAACTTTGCGATTTCGACTTTGACGCGCTCTGGAGGCAAGCCCTCTGCAATGGCAAAATCGTAATCGGGTTCAAAATCCGCAGGCAATCGACAACCGCGATTAACTTGCGCTCGTTTGGCTTTTTTGGGAACGTTCTCTTGCTCGTGAATGGGAGGTTGGTTGTCTGATGATGTTGTGATTTGCTCTGATGTGGTCTCAACAGCAGCAACCTCTGTTGGCTCGTCAACCTGTTCGTTTGTTTCTAAACTTTCAGAACCAATTTCTTTTTTTGCTAAAACGATAGTTTTAGTTTTTTTATATATATTCTTATTCTGGTTCTTTATAGCTTGATTTTGCTTAGCGTTTGCTTCAGCAAAAAAAACGTTTTGCTTGTCATTTGCTTCAGCAAAATTATTAACATGTTGTTTTGTATTATTTTTTGCTTGCGCACCTTTTTTACCAGCTTCACTACGAACTTGCGATATGTGCTCTTTTTTATCAGCAAAATCGTTCAACTCTTCTTCAACACGCGTATTCCACAATCCATTATCTGTCTCAACAAGTTTATCATTCCTCATTAAGTATTCGACAATAGCTGCAAATTTTTTCTGCGAGCAATTGCAAGCACGTGCAAGCGTTTCAAAATCTTCTTTAATGGGTGCTTTTTTATCGTACATGCGAACGAGAAGCGTCATATAAGCGCCCCTTTGCTCTAGCGTCATTCCATCTGTACCACTTATCCAGTCATACAAATGGAATCTTATCCATGGCATACCATTAGACATGCGCGCCTCCTTCTTTTATTAAATATAAAATTGCTAAAGCATCTGCTTCGTTGTCGTCTTTAGGCGTATGTCCTTTGGAACATATTGCCTTAATCATTTTTACTTTTGATGCGTTTCCTTTTCCTGTTGTTGCTTTCTTAATTGTGCCAACAGGAATGCCTTCATACGGTATCTGATGATGTTCACACCACGTCGTTAAGGTTGATAACAAGTCACCGTAAATATGCGCTGCATCAGTACTATTATGACGCCTCACTTCTTCAAAATACATCGCGTCAATGCTGCCTACTGTCTGTTTTATTTCTGATAGACATCTCTTAAAGCGTAAATAATGCATTCCACCGACTTCAAAATATCGGGGGTGGAAATTCATGACACCACTGATGATGTGACCATCCGCACCGCATATCGCCCAGCCTGTCTTGGTCCCTAGATCAAGACATAAAATGGTTTGTGCGTTAGTGATCATAATCCCCCCTTAAGGCTCTACGTATTTATATGTGTGTTATGACAGAGCGTTTAGTCATAAATTAAAAAAAATGAACTCACTCAATTCAAAAATACACTGCATGCCTCATCTCGTTACATTCAATGTTTGGATCGATTGTGTTTTTCAAAAATTTTTTGAGAGTTTTCTTTGAAATATTTTGTGTCGCCATGCATCTTTATGGACAATTCTGGTCCTAAAGAATTTTTGGCTATTAAATGGTTGTTTTCATCAAAAGAAAAATTCCAATCAGAATTATTAAAAACGATTGTACAGCCTTCTGGAAAACCTATTTCCTGTATTAAATCTTTCAAAATATAAAAAGTATAATATGATTTTTGCAAAACATTTACATAGCTTTGCTCTTTTTTACGATATAAATAAAAAACTTTACGATAGGCCCACAAACAAAAAACCGTAATTACATTGGTCGTAAAAAGTATAATAATTGCCGCTAAACCATAATCCATCTTTACTTTCTTTCTTCTTTAAGAATGTGAATGGTGCTGTTGATGTTCGTTATTATCTGTAGGGGCAGCAATATGAGAAGATATTACTGTTTGTGATGCATTTGCTGTACTAATTTTCTCCACCAGATGAAGCGTATCTTTTCTTCGTTTTGTCATTGGACGAACAACTCTATGAGATTTACTCCCATAATTATGTAGGAACCAATCTAGTGTAACCCAAGATAGACCCTTGGCTTTAGACAACTGAATAATTATATTCCAGTATTTTGGAGAAATACTATTGCGATCACGCATTTTACGCGCAGCCTCATAGCTACAACCAATTTCTTTTGCAAATTGGCGTATAGATCCCCAAGATTCAATCAAACTTTTGACATAAAAATCATTAACCATGACACAAATAGTACATTACGTACAATTTTAAATCAAGATAAAATCGTACACAATGAATTAAAAAAATAGTGGATAATGTACAAATGACTTATTTGCCAAAAGATAGACTTAAAATAGCGCGTAAGAATGCTGGATACGCAACACCAAGCGAAGCTGCGCGCGCTATACCAGCTCTTAATCAAAATACCCTAATTAGTCACGAAAATGGAAATCGTGGTATTTCGCGCCAAATAGCCGAGCTCTATGGACAAGTATTTAATGTAGATCCGGGGTGGATTTTGTATGGCGAGTCTCCTCAAGAAAATCCTAACCTCAATATAAGTATTCCTGTCGTTTCATGGATTAGCGCTGGAGAATTAAGCGAGCAAGATGGGATAATGGATTTTTCAGATTATCCTATGACAGAGGCTGTTAATCTTCCTGCCGGTGAATGGATTGCTTTACGTGTAGATGGGGCATCTATGAATAAAATTAGCCCTCCAGATTCTATAATATTTGTAAATATGCGAGACAAAAAACTTGTGCCTAATGCCTGCTATGTAATTGCAGATGAATCTGGACAAGCGACATATAAACGATACAGACCTAATGATGATCCTCCTTTTCAGCCCGCTTCATACGACAAAACAATAAAGGCTCCAAAACTTGAAGGCGCTATCTCTATAATAGGTCGTGTACGGCGCACTATTCTTGATATGTAAACACAATACGATTCTCTGTTCACGTTATCGATTAGATTGCCATCAACAGATTGAAGCAAGTTTGCTTGATTTTTATCAGTAAACAGCAAAATTTTGATTCTCTAAATTGTGCCGTGATTCGTCTTTTTTTATTTTTTTTAAAAAAAATAGTACATTATGTACTTGACTATCTTTAGTGCATAATGTACTAATGTATCCACAAACCACGCACAAACAATCGCCAAGAGGCGTTAGGGAGGAAAAGTTATGGATAAGCCAATTCTTATAAATTCCAATGAAATTTTATTAGTTGCCTACGATAAAGATCAACACATTGCAGAGTCTGGACCACTTGATGCAAGCCAAATTCTAAGCATTGTTGATGAGGTAGATGATGCAATCCAAATCTTTCGCATCAATCCTTCTGAGAATAATTGTGAAGATATCTCTGAAGAAATTGCAGAAGCATATGTAAAAGAAAATATCGAACATCTCCATGAGGATAGTGAGGTTCATGACTTTGTACGCGAAAGTGATGCTTACCAAGAACTTTTAGACGAGATCGCAGACGAAAAATATAATGATGAGATTTACGGTACTTACGAACAACAACACCGTTTGCGTGCATGTGATGTGCTTTAAAAATTCTAAAGGGCGCTTTTAAAAGCGCCTCCCCTTTTCCCATCAATAATTGATTAGAGTAAACTTATGACCACACATGATACTCATATTCATAGTGAAGGATATCTCACGCCTGAAAACGAGGTAGACAACAAAATCGGTTATGTCCAAATGGTCAATGCCCATGTAATGCATAGGTACTTACATTTGAAACAAGATTTTTCCACTTGGTTTAATGATTGTGTTGAAAAGCTTGATCTAAAAGAAGGCGTGGATTTTGTTTTTACAAAACAAGAATGGAACAGACAGAAGATTTGTCCAAAATCTGAAATAGAAACAGATAAAACTGATAATCATTACTTCAAAATTCACGCAGCAAAGAAAATCGCTAAAGCAGAGCGCCATAGAAACTATGGCAGAATATTATACCAAAACTTATGTTTTTCTTAATTAAGGGGGTGATGATGCGAAACTTTATTACAATATCTGAAAACAATTTTCAAAACACAACTGTTCCAACCATGTCTAGTCGTGAAATTGCAGAGTTATGCGGTAAGCAACATGCGCATATTATGCGTGATATTCGACAAATGTTAGG
>NZ_JBHINI010000025.1:0-11501 GCF_042194935.1 Bartonella sp. CL71SXKL
GAAACACCAGCAATGGCTAGAAACTTTCTGAAAGCCCTTAATGGACTTTTTAATTGGGCAATTGATCAAGGTCTTTTAGAAAATAATCCAACAACAGGAGTAAGAAGACCAGCTCTTAACAACAAAGATGGATTTGTTGTTTGGACAGAAGAAGATGTTGAGAAGTATTATCAAAGATGGTCCCATGGTACCCATGAACGCGTTTGGATTGATGTCCTTTTGTATACGGGTTTGCGTCGTGGTGATGCGGTCCGCATTGGCTGGAAAGATGTAAAGAATAACATCATTCATCTTAAAACAGAGAAAAGTAAATTCCAAACAGATGTTTTTCTTCCCATTTTACCGGAATTAGCCAAAACGCTTGAAGCAGGTCCTATTGGAGCAGAAACATTCATTTGTGGTAAAGAAGGTAAAAAACTAGTTAAAGAAAGTTTTGGCAACCTTTTTCGTGAGGCTTGTAACGTAGCAGAAATCAAAAAATCAGCACATGGCTTGAGAAAATTAGCAGCAACACGCGCAGCTAACTCTGGTGCAACAGTATCACAACTCAAAGCAATTTTTGGCTGGACAGATGACGCTATGGCATCTCTTTACACAAAGAGCGCAGACCGTAAAAAACTTGCTCTTGAAGCCATAAAAAAGCTTCAAAAAGATGAGGGATAGAGGCAAAAAAACTCAATAGAATCAAGATTCACCTATTCCCTCATATTAGACATAACTATTTTATTTTACTTGCTTTTTATTTGCTCTCATCGCCCACCATATAGCTTTACATTCCTATTCAGTTATTGATTCTTCATATATTTTTTAAAGATGAGAGATTCCTGAATAAAGTATTGTTATTTCTATGGATTCGACTAGTGTCCAAGGATATTATGATATACGGGGGCGAATAAATTTGATCGCTTGTGGAAAAACATTGAAACCGTTAAGAATCTTCAACCTCTGCAAAGTATAGGAATAAGAGCGACAGTTACCAAAGAGATTCTAGAAAATATTATTAATTTTATCGATTTTTGTATAAGCAAAGATGTCGATTATATCGGATTCAGCCCGCTCGATACGTCGTCATTTAGTTTTTCTAGAAAAAATAATACAAAGGATCGATCTAAGGCTTTAAGAAACAAAACTCTTCCGCCAAACACTTCACTTTTTCATTTGAGAGATGAATTATCAAGGAAAGAATCCCCCCTCCAGATTTATATAGATAAAAAGTTCCAAGAAAGGAAAATCTCATGGACGTCACAAAATTTTGTAAATTGTATTAATTATTACTTAGGCGAAAATTCTATGTACGTTTCGTCGCCGTTAATGTGTTTATTTCCATTTTCATCCTTGGTATTGGACTATAATGGAGATTTAAAAAATTGCTTTTATTCAGAAGCTTTTGGGAATCTACAAAATTATGAGGCAATAGATTGGTCTGCTCAGAGCGTTTTAAAATCTTTGAAAGAATCTGGCGCATGTAGCGGATGTCGTGGGAAGGTGTTTTGTGGATAAGGTTAAGCAATTTAAGATTTATAGTGTTAGCAAGTCTACTGCTCTAGTGGTTGCTGTTTTACCACTTTTTTTGTCGGAAAAATTGCATTTGTCACAAGCGGATATTGTTTTAATCGGTAGTTATTTTTTATTGCTTCCTTTGATCTTAGAAGTCCCCTTGGGTTTATTATCAGATGTTTATGGAAGTAAACGCATTATTTATACTGGGCTGTTTTTCTTTCTTTGCGGTTTTTTAGCTCTTTTTATGAATTATGCATATTTTGCTTACGCCACTTATTTGTTGTGTATCACATTAGCAGCCGCTTGTTTCTCAGGTGCGGAAGATAGTTTACTCTTTTCTGTAGTACCAAAGCATCGCACACTGTTTTCCGTTAAGTCCGAAGTGGCTGCTGTTACCTATAGTGTGACAACGGTACTTATTTTTTTAGGAGGAATACTTTATTATGTGCATCCTGCATTGCCTGTGATTTTTCAAGTCCTTTCATTAATTTTTGCTATTTTTATGTTTTCAAAACTGACGAAGGGATTAGATAGTTTTCATATCAACGCTCATCCGAATATTTTCACAGTTATGTGCGCCAGCCGTAAAGAAGTCAAAAATCCTTATCGCTTCACTCTTATTTTTTTAAGTGCAGTTTCAGCTTTTGCTATTTTGGTTAATAATCGAACTGTTTCTATCGCATTTTCTGATTTTTTGCCATTTCAACCTGCTATTTTGGTTTCGATTATTTTTATCATTGGGAATTTTTTTTCAGCAAGTTCCAATATATTGTTTCAGAAGTATTTTTCAAAGTTTCAAAATCCTATTTTCCCCGTCTTAATGATTGGTTGTATGGTAACCATTGCTTTTTTTCTCATGTCATTTCAAATTATTGCGGCTCTTATATTAGGATTTTTACTGCTATGTGTTTTTAAATCTGCTTATCGATCTTATCTGTCGTCTCTTCTTATCAATTCACTGATTGATCCCAAAGCTATCGCGACTGTTTTATCATTTACAGCCATTATTACAGCTGTTGTATCCTTTGCATTCAGTTTTTTATACGGTCATGTTTTTTCAACATTCTGGCAAGCTAATTTATGGTTGGCAGTGATTATGGCTGTGATTTTTGGGGTGTCTGCTTTAATTATTTTTGTCAGAAAACAAGAAATCATTTGGTTACAGCCTGAAAATGCACAATCGTCAAAACAACATTTCTTGAAACGCAAGCATCAAGAGTTTTGCTATGGGCAAATTTATCCGGAAGCATCGTGCATTAATGAAAACATAAAGGATGGCTCTTTTCGACAAAGTCTCTATCCTGCACCAAATTTGATAACACTTTGCGATGAAGTAGTCGAATGGGAGTTTATCCGGGGTATTGTATTGAGCCAAATGGATTTGCTACATCAAAAGGCGATTATTGATCAAATCAATAAGATCTTTCAAGATCGATTAAGCAAGAATATAATCTTATCACATGGAGATTTACATCCTGATAATATCATTGTTACTCCTGATAGTTCTTTTATGGTAGTGGATTGGGATTTATGTCAAGAAGCCAGTCCGGAATTGGATATCTTAACATTTTTCACCAGTCCAAGATTATCTCTCAATTTAGAAGAACGGATAGACTATATTTCTCATTTGCTGTCTATATCAAAGGATGAAGCTTTACCAATGATAAAAGCGTTTGTGGCTAAAAAAATTTCTGATCTTTGTCTATACCAAAATATTTTCATGAAAAAATTAGTATTGGATTATATAAACTTGAATAAGAAATTTCATGGGCGATAATATTGTAATTTGTAATAAAAATTGCAGTGCGGGCTGCAATCATTGTCCGTATTCGATGGAATGTATGGTGAGAGATGATGCGTTGCCTGAATCTTTATATACAATAAATGACATAAAATCTGATTTTATTATTCTTTCTGGTGGAGAGCCTTTTGAGCTCGATTATGATTTACTTCATAAATATACTTGTGTGTGTCTCATTTGTAAAAAATATTTTCGGATTGCAACAGGGGGGGCATATCTATATTCAACCATATTTGAAGCTATTAAAGAGTAATCTGTTCTTTTTAGGGATACAAATAGGCACAGATGTTATTTCAGAGATAAGAAATCTAGACAGTAAAAAATATAAACAAAAGTGGGTGCGTAACATAGAATGTATGAAAAAATATAGCGTACCATATAGTGTGACGATTACTTTATCGGAGAGATTCGATTTGGCAGAAGTGTTAGCTCTAATATGTATCGCTACTCCCGAGTTCATTTTAGTTAATTTTGAAAATAGAAAAAAGTACGAGAATACATTTCAGTTAAATATGATACGGGATTTTTTTTCTGGCTGTGAGATAAAATATGGATATACGCATCAGAGTTTACACCAATAAATATAAACTATCGGATTCTTTTCACAGTTCTTCTGGTGTGTTAGTTGAAAAAACAGATGTCTTAAGGAAAGAATAAGACAAACGGAATGGCTTCTTCTTATACGTCTATGGAAAACAGGAAGCTTATTTTCTTATAAGTAGTGCTCCTAGTAAATATGGTTATAGCAGTGCTCATCTTCGCTATGCTGCTCTACAAGGAGCTGTTAACCTTGTCGCGCAGAAAGGAAAAATATCTACAATACATTTTGGTCTTTTCGGAACCTACGGGCAACTCTCCTTCACTCCAAAGAATATGCAAGACAGCAAGTAAGAGCATATTGAATAAATGGTCATTTCAACTCACCGCCTAAGGCAGTAAATAGCGTGACAGTGGTTTCTATCTTGATACGCTGTTATCCTATGGCTTCCTAAAGGGAAAGATCACAATGCCCTCATTAGTACAACCGCAAAATTGAAAAATGCAAAAATGTTGGCGATCTCCACAACTGTTGGCAAACAATTTGCAACGGGTATCCAAGGCGTAGCATTCGAACCGCAGGCACAACTTGCCTATCAACATTTGATGTTTGATACCATTAAAGATGCTGATAATCTGACCATTGACATGCAAAATCCTTCTCAATGGATAATCCGTGTTGGTGGACGTTTGAAAAAAACCATTGCCACTGAAAACAGCCGTCCTATGTCTTTCTATGGAAAAGTAAACTTGATCAAAACCTTTGGTGATGATCAGACAACTCCATATCGATAAGAATTATAAACGTGCCCCCTCGGGAAGTTTCGTTGAAGGTGGGCCACAATTGTCCGCTAACCTCTCCCTTCATGGTGATGTCAGCTATCAACAAAAGCTTCAAAAACTGGTATAAGTGGTGCAAGCTTTTCAGGAAGAATACGCTATCAGTTTTAAATAACGACTGTAAAAAACAGCCCATTCAATTTAACAAAAAGGCAGCATATTGCTGCCTTTTTGGCTTATTATAAGCTGTTTTTAAGCGCTTTTTTAAATAGAGAACAGCGAAATATTTGAAGACTGTCATTGACCATTGAATGTTTTTTACAAAAAATTCTTTTTATAAAGAATAAAACTGTAAAAAGAGAACAACCAAAAACAAAATAATATTGAAAAATAATGTGAAGCTTTTCTAGAAAATACAGTATTACTATCTTTTGTTATTTCTCACAAATTTAATGCTTTAAATGCCAAAATAAAACTTTTGAACATAAAATGATAAGTAAAAATAATGTAACAATATTAAACAAAGTGATGTATGTTATAAGTCACTCGTATATTTCAAAATGGGAGTTCTAGTAGGATTTAAAATATTATAGCTCAAACACTGCCCAGCAAATTCATACTGGAAAAATCCTATTATGCCCTTCCCTCTTAACAATACCGCCAAACATCACCAGAAACTTCAAAACAAATAAAATTGCATTTTCTCTTCTGTAAAATGGATCATGCTCTTTGCTCTCTATGGACAATAGGCTCTATACTTGCTTCAAAAAACTCCTTTGTATAATCGTGTTGCGCACGTAGATTACGCAATTCATCATTGCTAAGCTCTTCAAGAATAATCCCTTTATGCATAATTCCAACACGTTCACAAATATGTGCAACAACAGCAAGATCATGGGATACCATTAAATAAGTAAGCTTTTTTCTCACGCGCAATGATTTCAACAAGTTTAAAATTTCAGCCTGTACCGACACATCCAATGCAGATGTTGGCTCATCAAGCAATAACACCTCTGGCTCAATAATTAAAGCACGTGCAAGAGCAATACGCTGACGCTGCCCTCCAGACAACTCATGAGGATAACGATAAAGAAATGAAGAATCTAAACCAACGGAATCTAAAGCATCCTCTACCCGCTCTCTTTGATTATCCATCCCATGGATTTTGAGCGATTCAGAAAGAACCGTATGGACCATTTTTCTTGGATGCAGCGAAGCATAAGGATCTTGAAAAACCATTTGAATACAGCGTAAAAAATCCTTACTTCTTTTCTTTTCAACTTCTTGTCCAGCAAAAAGAAACTTTCCACTATAATCTGGAATAAGCCCCACCAATGTATTCAAAATAGTTGACTTTCCACATCCGGATTCACCAATCAAACCATAAGCTTCACCACGCTTAATATGAAAATTAACATTTTTAACAACTGTTACTGCCTTATGCCTATGACCAAAAGTTACAGATAAATTAGAAACATCAATAATATTCTCACAATTTGTCATGAGGAACCTCCTCAACACCATTAACAATCGTAGGATTATACAACCAATCAGGATCACGCTCAGGTACAGCCAAAATATCAACTGGATTATCAAGCCGTGGCAAACTCGCGAGCAACGCCTTTGTATAAGGATGACAAGCGTGAGACAAATCAGAAGCAGGCAACTCTTCTAGCACACGGCCCGCATACATCACTAAAATACGATCACAAAAATCAGCAATCATATTTAAATCATGACTAATGAAAATAAGTCCCGTTCCAGACTTTGTAACAAGTTCATCTAATACGGATAAAACTTGCCGTCTGACCGTAATATCAAGCGCAGATGTTGGTTCATCGGCAATAATTAAATCAGGTTTTGGAATGAGCATCATTGCAATCATCACACGCTGCCCCATCCCCCCAGATATTTCATGAGGAAAGAGACGCATCACATGTTCAGGATCACGAATATGAACAGATTCTAACATAGATATGGTGCGCTCCCGCGCTTCAGCTTTTGAAACACGATAATGAATACGGTAAGCCTCCATAATCTGTTCCCCGATCCGTATTAATGGATTAAGTGAATATTTGGGGTCCTGTAAAATCATTGAAATACGTTTCCCACGGATTTTTCGCATCTGAGGTTCACTTGCGGCCAATAAATCAACATCCTCAAAGCGCATTTTTTTAGCTTTAACAATGGCTGCTTTTGGACTTAACCTTAGTATTGCGCGCCCAGTCATCGATTTTCCAGATCCGGATTCACCAACAATTCCAATTTTTTCTTTTCCAACAGAAAAACTAACGCCACGCACAACTTCTGAAATGCCGCGCGTTGTAGGAAAAGAAATACGTAAATCTTCTACTTCTAATAATTTATTACCCATTGCGTGGATCCAATACATCACGAAGACCATCACCTAAAAGGTTGAAAGCAAGACTTGCAAATAATATTGCACAGCCTGGTATTGCCGCCAACCACCAATTTGTCATCATAAATTCCCGCCCTGAAGAAAGCATCGCACCCCATTCAGGACTTGGAAGTTGAGCTCCCAACCCTAAAAAACCAAGACCAGCAGCCGTTAAAATAATTCCAGACATATCCAAAGTTAATCGTACAATCACTGAAGGAATACACATGGGCGCAACATGAAACAAAATAATTCGCCAAGCAGAGGCCCCTTGCAAACGAACTACAGAAACATAATCAGAAGAACGTATTGTCAAAGTCTCAGCACGTGCTAAACGTGCAATTGGCGGCCATGCTGCAATTGAAATTGCAATAGAAGCATTTTCAATCCCCGGTCCCAATGCGGCTGAAAATGCAAGAGCTAAAATCAAACCTGGAAAAGCAAGAAAAATATCGACAATACGCATGAGCACAGTATCAACCCATCCGCCCATATAACCAGATACAGTTCCAACAATAAGCCCTATTGGACCTACAATAACTGTTGTAAGAAAAACAACATAAAGAGTAATACGGGAACCAAAAACAAGGCGACTAAAAATGTCACGTCCCAATTCATCTGTTCCAAAATAATGCGCCATAGAGGGTGGCTGCAACCGATGCCCTAGATCATTGCTAAGAAAATCATGCGTAGCAATCCAAGGAGCAAAAAATGCACATATGATAATAATACAAATAATAAGCAGACCAAATACAGCCGAAAAGTTATGAAAAAACTTAGCCAGTGCGTGATAAATTCTTTGTATGTTCGCTTGAATTATGGAGTTTGGAACAGGATCGTTTAACCAACTACCCAAAGAAGATGATGATTGCGATTTATGATGATTACTTACTGTCATATTCAACGTGTCCTTGGATCAAAAATGCGATAAAGCAAATCAGAAAATAAATTAATGGCGACAAAGATAAATCCTACAAGTAAAGTACATCCTACAACTGCGTTCATATCTCCGGCTAAAAGAGCATTTGTCAAGTAATGTCCAAAACCAGGCCAAGCAAAAACTGTCTCCGTTAAAACAGCCCCTTCTAATAAAAAAGCATAAGAAAGCGCAACAACAGTAATAATTTGAACAGCAGCATTTCGAAAGGCATGCCCCCAAACGGTTCGCGCCCACGATAATCCCTTTACACGTGCAGTAATGATATATTCCTGATTAAGCTGCTCAATCATAAACCCACGAGTCATACGGCTAATATAAGCCATAGCACCGAAAGCCAAGATCAAAGCAGGCATAATAACGTGACTAAAAACATTACCAAAAGCCTCCCATTGTCCTTGGCTTGCCGTATCCCAAAGGAAAAATCCTGTTTTTGGTTCAAAAGAATATTCATAAAGAAAATCAATACGTCCTGGGCCACCAACCCAGCCAAGCTTGGCGTAAAATATTAACAACGCCATTAATCCGAGCCAAAACGTTGGAGTAGAATAACTTACAAGTGTAAAAACACGGACAACATAATCAATAAATGAATCGCGATACATTGCTGCAAAAACACCAAATGGAATTCCAAGAGTTGTGCCAATAACAATAGCAACGGTTGCAAGCTCTAATGTTGCAGGAAATACACGCATAATATCGGCTAGAACAGGTCGCCCAGAAGTTAAAGCATCTCCAAAGTCAAACAAAAATACATTATGAAGATACTTCCAATATTGGACAATCAACGGCTTATCAAGACCCAGCTTATAATACATTGCATCATAAGCTTCCTGACTGATATTATCACCAAGAATAGACAGAACCGGATCTAGAGGAAGAAGATGACCAAGAAAAAAAGTGATCGTCACCAACCCAAGCAATGTGATAAAAACTGAAATAAGAAGTTTCAATCCTTTGCATAAAAAATCCCATAAAAATAATTTTTTCTGCTTTTCTGATACAGCTCTTTCAGTCTCTGAAAGTGGCAAAACCATTATAAAAATCCCCTCTGTAGCGACAAAACATAAAGCAAATACCTCTTTTTATATAACGAAACAACCTCTTATGAAGCATGTTCTACAATCCTTCTCTATAACATGCTTCTTTTATTTTTCTGCTTCATTGTAATAAAGTCTATAACTGTTCCAAATCCATTTTTTGACATCAGGTCCCATACCAACGGTATAATATGTCTGAAATAAATAAACCATAGGACCATGCTCTAACACATAATGCTGTAAAGTACGATATTGCACAATGCGCTTATTGGGGTCTTGCTCAAACAAAGCATCCATCACCATGTTATTAATATTTTCATCATAATACCCAGCGCGCCAAGCTAAATACATATTGTGCTTTTTCGTAAATGTTGGATCAGGGTTAAACACGTGATTTAATGAAGCAGGATGTCCATCAGGATCGGCACTCCCCCACCCCATAAGTGCAGTATCATAATTTCCACCACGTACACGGCTCAACAATTGATTTTGTGCCATTTTTTCAATTGTAAGCTCAACACCAATTTTGCGTGCATTGGCTTGAATAGACTGTGCAACAGACGACATATAACTAAGGCTTCCAACTAAAAGATTAGCTTTAAACCCATTAGGATAACCAGCTTCAGTAATCAGTTGTTTTGCTTTTTTCAAATCCAACTGAAAAGGCAAACCTTCTTTTTCATCTAAAGCACCTGGAACACCTAAAGACATATAAGTTGCCCTAGGAATAGCAATTCCTTTCAAAACAGTGTTTCCAAGACCTTCATAATCAACCAAATAACGAAGTGCCAGTCTGACCTTTTCATTCGAAAAAATTGCATTCTTATTATTTAACGATAGGTAAATAATCTGCGGACGCAAAACACGAATAATTTTGACTGGTTCTCCCTTTTTTTCAAGATCTAAAATATCCTCTGAAGAAAGATCACGCACTATATCTACATCACCTTTTTCCAAAAGAAGTCTTTGACTTGATGAATCCGCTACATGCTGCACAACAATCTGCTTAATTTTAGGCACATCGCCCCAATAATGCTGTGTCGCCTCTAACACAACTTTATCTCCTGGAGACCAGCTCACCAACTTATAAGGTCCAACACAAGCTGAATGTGTTGCTAAATATTTATTCCCCATATCACCGTTAATACTCTGTGCTTCAATTGTTTCCCGATCAAGCAAAGCAGAAGCATAAGATTGTCCAATAACAGTCAATATGAGCTGAATAGGATAGGGTTTATCTAATTTTAATTGTAAAGTCTTATCATCAAGTGCCTGAATATTTGTTTCAACATTATTTTTGGTAAACCCATAATCCATTAAAGATTGAGCATAGCTTAATCCTAATTTAATAATCCGTCGCATCGACCATACCAGATCTTGCGCTGTAGCCGTCCTTCCGTCATTAAACTTTAAATCATCACGAAGATGAAAAACTATTCTTTTGCCATTATCTAAAACATCCCAAGATTTTGCCATAGCAGGGCGAATTTTTGTAGGATCATGCTCGTCATATTGCACTAACGCGCTGCAAATATTCGTCAATAACTCACTCGTCACAACCTCAACAGTTTGCGCTGGATCAAAACTACTAATTGAATCAATATTCCACGCCATTACCAATATATCTTTAGATGAAGCACTGAATGCCGATGTTACAGCCCCATTAAAAAAAACGATTGAGCTTAATAAAATAGAAAAATTTTTCAATATTCTTTGTTTTCCCATTTTATCTCTTCCTTTTGTATTCTTCTACCTTTTCACACAAAGTGATTTTGATTTTGCTCTTTCATCTTTTAAATAGCATAGCATTAGACATCAATTTCATTTCATCAAACTAAGCATCTATAAAATAATTTTCTTATACATCAGTCTATATTCTGGATGCAGAGAATCTATAACTATAAACAAAGATCCTCCCCAATATAACTTTCTATATTCATCGCTCCCTATAAACGATCTTAATTATATACTGCTACTGCACAAACATCCCTCACAATTTCATCCTTAAAAAACTGAAGAGCTTTTATATGGGAGAATATTTTCATCATGCAATTATGATTAAGCTCTTTTTATATGATTAAGCTCTTTTTAGCTTTGACAACATTAAAAAGACACACTTATTTTTCAATTGCACTATAAAAAATACGCGGTGCACTATTCCAAACCCACTTTTTGACATCAGGCGTCATCGCGACAACGCTATATTGTTGAAAGATAAACGCATAAGGTCCTTTTTGCATAAGTTCACGTTGTAAATCAGCATAGAGTTGTGCCCGTTTTTGCGGATCTTTTTGAAACAGCGCCTCTTCAACTTTTTGATTCATCTTGGCATCAAAATACCCATGCTTCCAACTAGGATAGGCTGTATTTCTAGCCTCAAACCGATTATCTGGATTGAAAATAAGACGTGAAGCCATTGTATGAGGATCCACAGAATCATTATTCCATCCGATAAAAGCCGTATCAAAAGCCCGTGCATTCACTTTTGAAAACAACTGTGTACCTGCT
>NZ_JBHINI010000026.1:0-11076 GCF_042194935.1 Bartonella sp. CL71SXKL
TCATCATCATATTTATTCACTTTATCAATTAATACTGCAACATCATCTAAGGTATAGGTTTTCATTAATTATTCTCCAAACTTCTTTTTTCTCTTTTCAATTAACCGTAGAGCATTTACTGCCGATGCTCTTGTCCCCATCTGTCAAAATCTATCCCTATGATACTCCATTTCATATCGATTATTCCTCCTAAATTATTGTTTGTTTGTTCTCTATATCCTTTAGCGCGTTCCTTCCAATATTCCTCTCTCCACTTACCAAACTTTTCTCTCTCTATAAGCGATTGATGTGTTTTGGGATTATCATGAATCACAGAAGTATATTTTTTATGAGATTCATGGCTAATTTCTGCTATGGGACCCTCATGCGTTTGTGAGAGATGATGCAGCTCAACTGATTCACCATCATATCCTATAGGTGCTCTTCCTGTTTCCATTCTCTCAATATTGGTGCCCCATACTTCTTCCCCTTTTACTGTCCAACTAACAATTTTGTTAGGATCAAACAAATCATCTCTCTGATAGGCTTTGTTTGTCTGTCCAAATTTGCTATCAGTAAATTTAGTGGGTTTCTTTTTTAACCAAAGCTTTTTTTCTTTAGCAGCGAGTTTAGTTAGTTCTTTCCTCGCCGCAAGTTTGTCAGAATCTCCTTGAGCTGCAAGTTCTGCAAGATTTTTCTTGGAAGCAAATTGGGCAAAATCTTTCCTAGCAATGAACTTGATCACAGCCTTGTTGCCAAGATTTATAGCTCCCTTGGCTGCTCCAGCTCCTCCAGCAAAGTTTTCTAACACTCCGGCTGATAATCTTCCACTTTCAAAACCAGCATTAAAAGCTCCGTCAACCCCCGCTTTTTCAAGATTCTCTTTTACGTAATCTATATCCCCTATAAACGCATCCTCAACACCTCCCCAGAATTGACCAGCACCTTCCCAGGCATCATCAATCACATGTCCACTCACGACCCAAGACGCTCCTGTTTCAATGTCTTTAACAGCCCTTTTCGCGCCCCCCCATGGATTGCTAGCAAATATCATTATTTGTAACATCATGTTCTTCACAGCGCCATCAGCTAACTCGTATAGCTTGATTGGTGTATCGGCAATGAGACCAGACATAAGTCCTGTCGAAAAAGTTCTATCTTGTTGTTCATCAATCTCGAACCATTTTTCGTTAACATCTCTTCGACACTGATCATCAGGGCACTCTTCTAACTCTTTCTTCATCTGAGCTTGTTGCGCACTGCTGAGGTAGTTATTTGCAGCGGCATTACCTGCGGCATCAGCACCGGCATCAACATCGCCACCGGCAATGGCGGCAGCAACGCCCCCAGCAGCCCTTGCAACATCAATGGTGTGGTCTCTAAAGCCAGAAAACTCAGCATCAATCCTTGCGGTGATGCGGGCTTGCTCTTCCGCAGTGGGGGTGCGACCGTTTAGGTCCCCCATTTCCTCTTTCACAATGCCTTGCACCCACAATTGAAACTGGAGCATAGCTGTGGCTTCACCCACAGCCCCCCCCACAGCACCGGCCGTGCAAGCACCACTCGCAACCTCGCCTTTTAAGCAGCCAAGACCAGCGTGGGCAACGATCTGTGTGACCGTATCTATTTTGCCTTCTGCCTTGGCGGTACCGATTTCTTCTGCCAACGATTTGCCAACCGTATCAGACAGGGCGATGCGCAGATTGTTAAAAAAGTTCTTGTCAAGAGAGCCGCCTTCAAGAGCCGTTTGCACGCTCGTGCCAATGGCGGCTTTGATCAGGTTCTTTTTCGCTTCAAGGGCAATGCGATCGACAAAAGGAGCGGTTTTAGGCAAAGATTGTCCAACACCTGCCATTTCCGTTAGTTGGCTGGTTAAGCCTGCTGTCAACATCGACGAGACAATGCTGAGAACATTCTTTGAAGAGCCAAGCTCATGCAAGGCACCGGCAATATTGCCGCGATTGTTAACAAGAGCCACAGCGCTTTTGTTAATCAGTGCTTGGACACCTGCCTGTATCGCTGCATTCATGGCGGTACTCGAGCCAAGCCCCAAAGCACCGGTAATGGCACTGGCAGCGCCCGAGGCTGCTCCGCCCGTAACCGCCGTGACAGCCAAGGCCACGATAGCCGCACCGGCTTCTGTCAATCCTTGGGCTTTATAATCCCAGTCTTTAAATTCAGCCTTAACTGCTTGCCAATCCACTTGCTTGGATAATTCTGGATCATCACGCAGTTGCTTGATCCATGCCATGCCTGGAGAGCGAGACAATTGCTCAAGAGATTTGTCTAAATCACCAGTTGCCTCATACTCAACAACAAAGCCATCACCCGCATCAAGCTTTATGCCACCCTTAGCATCTATGGTGACATGTTCGATGGTCTCCTTAAGGTAACCTTTATCGCTCTCACTCCACCACACAAGGTTTTCATTACGCTGATAAACATCCTTAAAATCTTGATCCTTGTTGGTCAGAAACTTGATTTTTCCCGTATCTGATGCCAAATGCGTCTGACCACCACTTGATAGCCCTGCCGCACCAAGTGTGAGATGCCCATCTTTGGCATGCATGGAGAGGTCGCCCTCTGCTTCTATCGTGGTTTTGTTTGTAGTAACTTCTGTTGATTGTTGACGAAACTTATTCTTTTGCTTCGATTTGTCGCCTTCTTTGCCCCTATCATCCAAATCAGAACTGTTAAAATCTTGCACCGAAGTCACGGTGAGAGCGCCACCACTGGTGAAATCACCATTGCCCTTGGCTTTAAACTTTCCCTCAAGGTTAAGTTCACCACCTGTGACAATGGTCAAATCTCCATCACTTTTGACTTCTGTCAAACGGTGCTCACTGCTTTGGGCGTTATAATGCCCTTTTTCCAATGTCTCCTTATGGTCACTCTCTAGCACTAATGAACCAAACGTAGCAGAACCACCGACAATCACCGTCATCGGACCGCCGCTGGTGAATTCCCCCCCCTCTGAGCCAAGATCACCAAGGGATTGAATGTTTAATTCATGATCAGAGAGAATTTGTCCCTTCTGCCCAGCTCGATCAACAAAACCATATTCATTCGTGTCACGGATTTTAGCGGTACTATTGACAATCGTATCACCCGTCATGGTAACCGTATCACCATGAATAACACCGGAAGAATTGGCTAAAAGACCGTTACTGGTGAGTTCTACAGCACCTCTGGCATCTAAAAAACCACCATCATTAAACAATGTTTGCGTGGTCGAAACGTGCAGTGCATCATTACTTACCACAGCACCGCTATTGGTAAGACGGTCCGTCTCTATAGTGACGCCATTGCCTTTCAAACGCGCACTGGCAAGGTTTCCTTGCAATCCTTGTGCGTTTTTTATCCCTTGTTCTGAAGAGGAGGTTGGCGCCAAATAAACGTGGGGCACTAAGACCTCTTGTCCGTCGACAAGGTGGGTCTCAAGCCAGATCATATCCTTTTTGATCCCAGCAATCTGCTGAGGCGTTAAGGGCTTGCCTAGCTCTAACCCCAAAGGACCTTGCTGCTCCACAGCATTGTCATAGAGCCTTTGCATTTGAGCATTGGGATCTTCAACATCAAGAAGAGTGCGATTGCCTGTCAGCTCAAAGATTTGCTCACCCACCAGACGATATTCAAAATAAGCATCCCCCAATCTTTTAAACACGTGCTCAGGCTTATAATTGCCAATCTTTTTTAAGTAATAGTCCGATCCTAAAAATTTACTTGGGTTGATAAAGTCCTGTCGCGTCTCAACTAAAAACGGCACATCCGGTGATTGGCTGCCAGCCAACTCTGTCTTGACAGAGTTAAGCCCATCTTGCGTTGGCACTTGTATGGATTCTGGTGCGGGTGTTTTTGTGCTTGGTGCAAAAAGCCCTTTGTGCCCTTTCAAACCATTGATGATGCCGTCCAATCGATCATCACTAATCAGTGGTTTGGAGCCATCAAAATCGGTGTTTTTAACACCAGCCAAACCTTTATCGCCAGAGCTTAAGCCAACTTGCTCAACCCCCTCACGCACCGCATGATTGTCAATATAGCCTGTCAACTTGGCATCAAGCGTGCCACCAGCTTCAATCGTGCCGTAAACAGCATCATAAGTGCGGACGGTTGTTTGGGTATCAGTATAATGTCCCTCATCTGTAATGCCTCCCGCATGACACCCTGCATTCCACGGTCTGCATTTCTTCTCCCTGCGATGTGTTTCAGTTACAATCTCGGTTGTTTCGATTAAATCACGCCCCTCATTGAGCAGCGTATCGCCATGCATCTCAATATTGCCATTAGCAGCAATCAAACTATAACTATTGCGGATATCACCGGCATGAACCGTGAGATGACGTCCTACTAAAATCTGTGCAGCATTATTGGTAAAATGAGGCTGTTGACGGCTAATTGTAGTGTCAACATCTTCCTTTATCTGATGGTGTTTAACATTTGGGATAGGGGTCCATTCTCCTCGCACGTAACTGTGAGAAATCACTTTATCGCTAACTTCAACCCCACCTTCACGCATGTTGGTGAGCGCTGAGACATCGAAGGTCATATCGCCTGACACGGCTTCTAAAAGACCCGAGCTGTTGATCACATGACCAGCCCGCTCTCCACTTAAGCCACGGATGATGAGATTGTCTTCAGCAATGACATCGGCAAACTTATTGATAAAATCCCCATCTAAGGAGAAAATGGCAGATTTCTTGGCATAAATTAGCCCGCTATTGCTCAGATCAGCGCTCACATTGAGCGCAACCCCATCACCACTTGAACCAATACTGCCGGCATTGTCCAAAACATCTGCGGTTAAGACAAAAGCACCACCACTTTTGAGAACACCGTCTTCACCATTTAAAACCAGAGCAACTTGCCCCAATGACGGATCATGACTTTTTGCTATAAGCGTAAAACTGTTACTGGCTAAAAGCTGACCTGAATTGGCTAAAGACCCAAGCTTCGCATCAACAACACCGCCCACCATAATACCGGAATTACTTAAAACATCATGGCTGTTGAGAGTCAGTACCCCGCCTTGCGCTTCCACAAGCCCAGCTTGGGTGAGTGTGCCTGCCTTCAGCGTTACATCATAGGCGCCAACCTCACTTGTCTCACCCATTGTCAGTATGCCATCACTGGAAAGCTCAACCCGCTTTTTAGAAACAATGCGCCCCGTTTGGCTGAGATTTGTTTGCGCATGCAAAGCAATGGTATCATTGCTTTCTATTGTGCCACTATTGCTTAAATCACCGTGGCTGGTCAGTTGAAGGTCACCACGCTCAATCTCTATGTGCCCTGCTTGGATCACACTATCAGCAACAATATTAATTGCCCCTTGCGTAGAAATGAGACCATCAACATTCTCAAAATTGCCCACATTAATGCGCAAACCATCCCGGGCTAAAACATGTGCACCTTCATCATGTGTAGCGTTTTGTTGGTCCGAATTTGTCGTTTCAGCGCTTTTATTGACAAAAGACGTTGCAACAATTTTCATCTCACCGGCTAAAGCACTAAGAAGACCAGCCTCATTGTTTATATGACCAGCACGTGTCTCTTTCAGCCCACCAATGGTGAGAGCCTCTTCAGCAATAATTCTGCCCTGTGTGTTGGTTAAATCACCATCACTGAATAGATCCATAGATTTTTTGGCGTAAATCAGCCCGCTATTGCTGACATTTCCTGCCACATTGAGGGCAACATTCTCACCACTAGAGCCAAGCACACCGGCATTGTCTAATTGCCCTGCGATCACAACAAAAACGCCACCACTTTGAAGGACACCTTCGGATGTATTCTTCAGAAAGGCTTGTTGCGGATCGGCGCCTTCTTGTGTGCTTACCATCAAATGCAAATCATCGGTTGCAATAAACGTCCCTTGATTGGTAAATGCACCAATATGAGCATCGACACTCTCACCGCGCATTGTGCCGTTATTTGCAACCCCATCACGCACTTGAAGGGTTAATGCTCCTTCTTGAGCTTCCACAGTCCCTGCTTGGGTTAAAGCATCAGCACTTAAAACCACATCATAACTTAAAATCGTGCTCTCTTGACCGGTTGTGAGCATGCCCCCCGCTGTCAATGCAACCTGCTGCATACTGACAATATCACCCGTGTGATTGAGGGCACCATGGGCATCCAGCGTTATCTTCCCATTAGACCAGACAGTGCCTTCTTGGATCAGGGCACCGTGATGCGCATAAAGGTCAATTTTTTGCTCTGCCACTAAGCGCGCGCGTGATGTAAGCTCTGCTGCTTCCACCAAAAGAGAGCCGCCGGCGCTATAATGTCCAGCGCTTACAGTGAGCGCATCATCGGCGCTCAAGACAATATTCCCCTTGGCACCAATATGGTTGTTTAAAGCGGTGATTTGATTGGTTTTAATGGTCAGATCGCCAAGGGAAGAAACCCCTGTTTGATCATTGTCTTGCATGCGGCTTAGATCAATTGTTGCTGCTTGGATCTCTAAAAGATCACCGGCGGCTATCCGCCCATTCCCCGCCTCAAGCTTTGCTGCCTGTAAATGCAAAGAACCCGTCGCTGACTGTTGACCATCACTCCCAATACCGCTTGCTAGAAGAGCATGGGACTGGAGCTTGATCACATCTGCGTGCACATCAACAGCACCGCTTGCCGCAACGCGAGCTTGCTCAGCCAATTCAACATGTTTCAAAGCCTTAAGTTCAACCGCTTCTTCTGAAAAAAGAAGATCTTTCACATGCACACTATCGTGGTGGGAACGCGCTTTTACTGCTCCTTTGGCACGTGCTTTGGCAATCACCAGCTTGCCATCACTTGTCAATCTCATGGCGCCTGCATTGGCAACCATGTCTCCTCGCATCTTAACGCCGGCGCCTTTATCATTGGCAATCACGCGGATCTGCCCCGCATACATTCCACCAAACTCACTGGAATCAATCGCCAATTCTGGCTCTTTGCCATCAGAACCAAGAGAAGTTGCTTCGCGCTTGTGATAATCAAAATGATTGTGACCAGCGATAACAGCCAAATCTCCTTTGACCTGTATGGGACCCCCGATACTGATCTTGCGCGAAACAAGATCAAAAATATCTAATGCACTCCCATCAGCCCCACGAGAGCCTATGGTGATATCACCACCCTCAACACGCAACCCACTCAAAGCGCCATCGGCTCCAATGATCGGTTGTCCGGTCGATAAAGTCACCCGTGGTGTATTAATAAAGCCACAACCGTTACAGGTAATCCCATTGGGGTTGGCGATAATAACATCCGCCATATGCCCATGTACTTCGCTCACGCCTTCAAGACGCGAGCGATTGGCACTCACCACTTCATTAAGGATAACCTTTGCTGCACCGCTATAACGCAAATTGCCATTGCCTGGCACCAATCCCCCAAGCTGTGAACGCGAGACTTCCTCAGTCGAATTGTTCAAAATCACGCCATGGGTATCAACATTGAAACTGTCATATTTGTTATGAGAAAGACCTTGTCCATTGGGGCGAACAATATCAATCAGCGGCACATCATTGCCGGCTTTCCCCACCGTGGGGCGGAAAACAGAGCCAACCCCATCAGCTGCTTTTATCCCTTGGCTCTCTTGTGCAACAGGACTTCGCGCTCCAAGCGCTTGTGCTTGCAACAACAAAGGCTGAAAAGCTAAGCAAAAACTTAAAACCAGTGAAAGCCCCTTATGGATCCCTCGCTGCAAAACACAAAGAACGCGCTTTCCTCGCTTGTATCCATATCCCAATCTATGCTTTTGATTTTTCAATCCCCGCATTTTTAGCTCCTCATAAAATTCTTTATCTCTTAAAAAAAACAACCCATATGGGTGTAAACAGCGCAGCGATATTTTTACCGCCCCTTTGCTCTAAAATCTCAATAATGCCCGTACTTGAAATAACCCTGTCGAATTTCCCTTTTCTCGCACTGTCGATTGGGTTAAAATATTCGAATAAGATACATCAATATCCGTAATGTCTCCGGTTGCATGGAAACCAAGAGTTGCCCCAACGAGGCTCCCGCCAAAACTGTTTTTGTTTGCATCATTGGCTACAGCCCCCAGATCAAGCGCCATATAAGGGGCAAATTGGCTCATAAATTTACGCCCCATTCTCGACGAAAAACCTGGCAACAACAGCGACAATTCATTGCGCCAAAACGCCCCATTATTGCCGTAATAAATCGCCTCACGCACCCCGCGCACAGAGGAACTACCACCAAGCGATATTTGCTCTGAACTAAACAACGTGTCGGGTGATAATTGTCCTGAAAACAGTGTGTTATAGCGAAAGTTATACTGTTTGAGCGAAAAAGGACGCACGTAGCCTAGGGAAAAAGACAATTTGGAAAATTGCCCTTTGGGTGAATTTTTTGTTGCATTCTCTTGCTCTTTATCGTCATAAGCGCCAAGAATTGCCAACCCCTTATGAAACCCTATATGCGCGCTTAATTCTCCTCCAAGCCACTTGCGCGAATGATCAAGCTCAAAGGTTGCAATAGCTAGTTTACGGCTGGAAACATCAACCCGACTGCCCATAATGAAATTATCAGAATATTTCCATGTCAACCGTCCCGTAACCCAGGTCTTTCCCTCTTGATCACGGTCGATAACCCGTGAAATCCATGGAGTAAGCGATAAAGACTTACCCGCAGTCATAATATCGGAAAATATCCCCTTAACACTCGAATGATATTGGCTCCACGTCCCATCAAAACCTGTTGTCCAAGTGCCATAGGGAAGAGAAAATGATCCCGTTAGAGTATCACTATTGGGGCGCTTGTGAGAAAAATGATACGGACTACCATCCATGGAGCGCTGATAGCTAAACGACCATTGATCATTGATCCCTAACAGATCATCAAAAGAAAGGCTCAAGCGCGTCTGATAAAGTCCTGTTGCTTTAGCGCCAAGATTATCGCTGGAAAGCGTAATAAGCCAAGGTTTCTGTTTTTCAATATGAACATCGAGTATCGAACCACCCGAATTGCTCCCCGCACCAAGATTAATGGTGGCTTGGCGTGAGAAAAGCCGATTGATTTGATCAAGCCCTTGCTCTATCTGGCGCAGATTGGTCGGCTTCCCAATAAGGTTTGGAAAAGCCGTGGTGATTTCTCCTTGAGATTTCCTTCCAACTTTATGCCCATCAAGGGTAATATCTTCCATCACACCTTCAACAACAACAATCTTGAGATGACCGCCGCTTAAATCTTGCTCAGGCAAATAAGCCCGCACTGCAATATAGCCGCGCTTCATATAAAGCTTGGTCACCGCTTTGAGCACTTTATTGATTTCGGCAATCCCCAAACACCGTCCTTCCCAAAGAGAAATGGCTTCATGAAGGTCGGTATGAGAAATCAACTGAGCATCAACAAATTCAATGCTTTTGATCAGCAAACAGGTTGTACCAGACGAAGCACCATAGGCAGATGTGGTATCATCATCTGGCAAAAATACCCCACGGGTTTCGTTTCTACGGTGTAATTGCTGAAAACGTTGTTGTTGCGTTTGTTGTCGTTGGATGCTCTCTGATTGATTAATCGCTTTCTCACGAATGTTTTGGGCAAAACTCGGCAACGAAAAAAGGCACAAAAAAGCCGCAAAAATAAAAGTGAAAAAAAATCTATGCATTCATTGTGTCCTCAAAATGAGCAACCAAATGAACCATATCATCAGCGTCACAGAAAAAATCGCCAACCGCGTAACAATTTTTTAATTGTTTGATGAGAATAATACTTCTAAAATCTAAGAGAAAAGCATAGACTGTACTGCATATACCTGCTTTATGTGTTGTGCAAACCATATCATTTCCCCCGCTTTTGAAGATTTTACAATGACACTGTTAAATGACAATCATACACTCTATATGCTTCTTAATTTTAAGGTGCTGCATGTAATATAATCTTGAGCTTCAAGTAAAGCCTGTTATTCATAGAATAGACCAAATTTATTGGAACTGTTACATATTAGAGACAACAAAAAACACTCCATTATTATCGCTTGATAAGAAAAATAGTATGACAATAGCTTATTTACTAAAATAAGAAAAAAAGAAAATGCGTAATGCTATAACTGATGAAGGATTAGCATATTTAAAAGCCGCTTATCCTAATGAAAAAATTACTAAAGATGATCTATTTTATTATGTTTACGGTCTCTTGCATTCAGAAGATTATCGCACCCGTTATGCTGATAACCTCTCTAAAGAATTGCCTCGCATTCCTTGCGTAAAGCGTGCTGAAGATTTTTGGAAGTTTGTAACAGCTGGGCGTGAATTGGGGCATTTGCACGTAAACTATGAAAGTGTAGAGCCGTATCCAGTGACCTTTAAAAAAGGCAATCCAAAAGTTACAGAGATCACGAACCCTAAAGAATTTTACTACGTTACAGAAATGAAATTCGCTGGGAATAGTAAGGAAAAAGATAAATTGATTGTTTTTTATAACAGCAATATCACAATAACAGATATCTCTCTTGAATCGGTTATGGGGCGTCAATGTGTAAAGACTGATAAAAAGAGTGGCATTATTAATGATGCCAATAGCTATGCTGTTGAAACCGTTGGCAACCCTGCTTATCCATTGGAGTTATTCCAAAGGGTTATTACTGTAAGTTTGGAAACAATGAAAATTGTTAAGAACTTACCAAAATTAGAAATTAGAGAAACCGAATAACTTATAAAGCATGCTCAGATGATAGGCATGTTGACCTCACAAGGGGTATAGAGCTTATAATCATATCTATACCTCTTTTGTTAAGTTGCTTACATATAATCCTAAAAGGATAGTCTATATGCGTTATTCTAAAAAGAAGAAACTTGCAATTTTAGATACTCTTATTTGGATTGCCTTTAAAAGATTATATCGTAATCTAAAATGATAGCTTTGTTTAAAGAGGGTTATGTATATTCATTTTCTTATATTACTTATAGGTTTTGAAGGTTCTTAAAACCCCCAAACCCCCTACAAAACGTATGTTATTGATTGAATTTAAAGGTTGTATTATTGATATAGGTTGTTTTTTTGAAAAGTTGATAAAAATTAACATATTGAAATATAATGACTTTTATTTTTTATTGAAAAATATGTAAAGGGGGGCGTAAAAAGCACCTCCAAAAC
>NZ_JBHINI010000028.1:0-8010 GCF_042194935.1 Bartonella sp. CL71SXKL
GACCCTTTTCTTGATGATAGTTACAGAGATGAAGGCTTTCAACAAACAGGTGCTGTAGGCAACGGCATTTTACAGCTTGCCATTGACCCAACATTCTATACTGCTCCTTTAAAAGCGCCTGTCACGCTTGACTGGACAAATGAAGTGATTATTGCGCAAGAGTTGACAACGGCTTGCGAAAAAATCAATCCTTATCAAAATTTTGCGACCTTACCTGGTACAGTAACCCTTGAACCCGCGACAGACTTTTGGCATGAACAGCGTACCGATTGGCTCTCAAGCGTGACCAATCAACTGAACATGGGATGGAACCGTGGGAGAAGCGTTCGTAAAACAGAAATCAGTGATGATTTGGTGAGTGCAACCCAAGAGAAAATCAATTTTTTAAGACAAATTACCCTTTCTTTCAAAATTGAAGGTTTTGGCAGTAGCGAAATCTTGGAAAGTCTTACCTTTGATGGTGTGAATGTTTTACCAAAAACAAAGCTTGTTGCCGATAGCAAGGGCACCCTTGAAGGCACTTTCACGATTCCACAAAACATTCCGGCTGGCACAAAAAATGTTGTGGCACGGGGGAAAGGTGGAACAATTGCTACGGGTCTTTTTACAGGGCAAGGCGTGATTGATGTGAAAGTGATGCGGCGCACCACCACGGTGAAGATCTGGACGCAAGTGGACCCACAAGCGCAAGTCTTTACCCCTGATGCAACACGGCAAATCACTGGAATTGACTTTCATCTTTGCAAAATCGGCAATCAGAACCATGATCTGGTGATTGATTTGGTCACCACAGAAAATGGCTATCCGACCGCCGATATTCAAGCGCAAAGCTTTTATTCTATGAAGGGCGCAAAGCTAGGTTGGGCAGAGGCACGCTATGATGTACCACTCCTTGTGATGGATGACCGTTTAACGGCTTTTGTCATTAAAACCGATGATGCTGATCATTCCGTCTCTTTAGCAAAGCTTGGAGATTTTGATGCAGAACACCAGAGATACGTCTCGAGCCACCCTTACGTGACCGGTCCACGCTTTTCTTCTGTCAATGCTAGGAGCTGGACCGCTCATCAAGATGAGGCTTTAGCTTTTAGGGTGCTGGCGGCACGCTACACACAAACAGAAAAAACCATTGATCTTGGCACTTTTGACCTTGTGGACTGCTCTGATTTGCAAGTACGCGCAGCCATTGAATTGCCTTCAAGCGATTGTTCTGTCATCTTTGAAATTGAACGAAACAATGGCACGGTTTATCAACTTCTTCCCTTTCAATTGCTAAGCCTTACTGAATATATCAGTGAAAAGGTAAAGCTTCGCGCTATTCTCAAAGGCACCGAAAAGCTCTCACCCGTCTTGTTTGCTCCTGTTCAATTGATTGCGGGAAAGATCCATAAGGAAGCGACCTATGTCACGCGTGCTTTTGCCTTTGGGGAAAAAGCAAGATTGACCAGCTATATCAAAACCTTTTTACCAGGTGGTGCAACCTTTTCACTCGAGATGCAACTGGATGATGGTGCTTTTGTCCCTCTCACATTAGAGGAAACAGAGCAGTTATCCGAACCACTTTGGACAGAACGAAAATTTGTAAGCAGCGACAAAGGCGCCAAACAAGCACGCCTCAAACTCACGCTTACTGGTGGACCAGCAGCGCGGTCCATGGTGCGTGATTTTGGCGCTGGCATATTATAATGGGAAAATGAGAGATGACAAAAACCAAAAAACTCGACATGGAATTGCCTAAAGAAGGTCGTTTTATCAGTTCTGAATTCCCAATCTTGCGGGAAAACTTGACGAAAATTGATCAAGCCATTGCGGGTGTTGAGGACAAGGTAGACCAAAAAGCACCTTTACAACACACGCATACCATAAGCGAAATCACAAATCTAGAAAGCGCTCTCAATGGTAAAATGGCAGCGGATAAAACTTTCACTTTTGCCGATTTAAGCGATATCGAAGGCGCAAAAGATGCTGCCAACAATTATGTTCTCTATAAATCAAGCAATAATAACTTCACTTTTGGCAGTGCTGTCTCTCTATTAGGCGCACATCAACATAAAACCGAAGATATTGTGGGGCTCGATGATTTTAGAGCCAAGATCAATGAAGATCTCACAAGCTATGGACGCTTAGCCAGCCCAAATGAATGGCAGAATTATAATAAATTTACCAGCAAAGTCACTATGAGTGGTGGCTTAGAACTGTTGGGTAATTCGTCGTTTAATCTCACCCACAATAATAAAGTTGTGACAAGTCTAAGCACAAATGGAAGTACCTTGAAAGGACCTTTGAGAGTTGATGGTGAAGCTGTTTATACCAAGGTGCAAGTGGATGCTCTTTTGGATGCTTTAATCAAAAAGCGTAAAGAAGAGTACATTGAAATCGTTATGTTGCAGAGTGGTAATATTCCTTGGCCTGATGGGGTGACAGATGACACTGATATTGAAATCATGGCTTGGGGAGGTGGCGGGAGCGGTGGCCAACGTGGAGGAGGAGGTGGTGGTGAATGTATTTCTTTAAAGATTCAAAAACGCCAATTACAGAATAATGATGTAGTGGCTATTGGAAAAGGCGGATATGGAAATGGTGTTAATGGTGGTAATACGCTAGTTGGTTCTATTCTTACAGCACGGGGTGGTAAGGGGAATAACGGTTATATTGGTGGAAATAGTGGTGGTGGAGTTTCAGGTGGTTATGGAACTGCAAGTGGTAGTAATAATAATGGTTATGCGGGAAAAGAACATCCTTGGCATGGAGGTGGAGGAGGTGGTGGTGGCTTTAATGATAGTTGTGGCGGTGATGGAGGGGATAGTACCTATGGTGGAGGTGGGAGTGGTGGGAGTGGTGGTAGTGGTATAGCTAATAATGGAGGTAAGGGAGGAAAAAGCCAGTATGGTGGCAATGGAGGAAGCGGAGCTGAAAAAGGATATGGCGGCGGTGGCGGTGGCGGTTATCGAGATGGTGAAGATGGAACAGTAAATGGTGCTGGACGGGGTGGTGATGGCGCAGTTAAATTAAAGATCTTTGTATAAGCGTTTAAAGGCTTGTATGCTCTTCCGTCTTTAAGTCCCCTTTAAAGCCCTTTAAAAGGGCTTTTTGACTGACAGTGTCAGACTTATGAAAGGGAGCTCTTTTTGTTATGGTCTCTTCATTGATTTGGAGAGCAAAATGGCAATAGAATTTAATCATGGGATTCGCATTGTAGAGGCTGGTGAGGATTCCCGTCCTTTAGCAACATTTGATCAGACCGCCATTGGGGCGGTTGTTACAGCCCCTGATGCTGACAACCAAGTTTTTCCCCTCGACGAGCCCGTGTTGGTCTTCACCCATGAGACAGAGAAAATCCAAAAGCTTGGGGCAAGAGGCACGGCTCTTGATGTGATTAAAGCCGTGTGCGCGCAGGGGATTGAGGCACAAATTATCCTTGTGCGTGTGGAAGAAAAGTCAACCATTGCTGAGACACAAACCGAAATGGTGGGATCCAATACTCACTTGACCGGTGTGCACGCCTTGGCTCATGCGCGTGGGCATTTAGGTGTGGAACCTGGGATTTTACTGGCACCGGCTTATAGTGCAGGGCGGATTGACAATGGCAAAAACCCTGTGGCAGACGCTTTAGAACAAGTGGCAGAAAAGCTACAAGCGATTGCGGTTTTTGATACGGGGGGTAAAAACACGGAAGAAAGTCTTGCCTATCGTGCAGATTTTTCCTCACGCTTTTGTTATTTGATTGACCCCTTTGTACGGGTGGCAAATCGTGAGGGGGGTGTTAGTGTTAAACCGGCAAGTCCTTTTGCTGCCGCCATGTTTATCAAACGTGACAAGCAAAGGGGCGGTGTTTTTTGGTCTCCTTCCAACCAAGATGTGCATGGCATTTTAGGGACAGCACGCCCCATTAGCTATTTTGATGGGGAAATTGATCATGAGGCAAATCGCCTTAACCAAGCCGATATTGCGACCTTTATTCCAGCACGGCTTAGCCAAAATGCGCAGGGAGAAGTAGCTTCCAATGGGCGCATTTTATGGGGCAACCATACCACCTCCAGTGACCCATTGTGGCGTTTTGTCAATGTGGTGCGCACCCGTGCAGCTTTGGAAAAAACGATCATTAACAATTTCCGCCCTTGGGCGAATGATGAAAACCTTACTGGCCAACATGTTATTGCCATTACCCGCAGCCTTACACAGTTTCTTGATGATATGATTGCGCGTGGTGCATTGCTTGGTGGGCGGGTTTGGTTTGACCGCGATTTAAATTCCAACAGCACTTTACAATTGGGAAAATTGCGGGTCGAGTTTGATGCAGAAGAAGTGCCACCTTTAGAAGATTTGAGTTTCGGCAGCCGGCGCAATAGCGCTTATTTTGATCGGCTGGCGCAAGATATCCAAAAGAAAATGACTTATCAATTTGGCGATACGCTTGAAACTTATCGCAAAGCAGCAAGGAGTTAAAGCATGACTTTACGCATTGTACGCGGTTTTACCTTGATTGTTGATGATGATGTGAATCTCCATCTTGATCTTGAAACATTGAAACTGCCCACGTTGGAAGAAATCACCGAAACCTATCAACCGGGCGGCTCTGATATGCAGATTGATGTGAGCGGTCTTGGTGTGAAAGCTTTGAGTTTACAAATGAAAATCCGCAGCCATACCCCCGAAATTATCGGCATCTTTGGTGGTCCTCCTGGGCTTCGTCATAAATTTACAGGCAAAAAACATGTGATCTCTGAAGAAGATGGACGCGAGCATGAGCATTCCATTGATGTGACAGGGCGGTTGGTCAAAGTCGATAGCGAAGGCTTAACAGCTGGAAAAGCGACAGGCTATGATTGCGAGATCAAAAATGTTTGGGACTATACGGAATTTTGGGATGGTTCTGTTTTGCACCGCTTTTCTTTTAAACGGGGCGGCTGGCTTGTCCGCAATGGGCAAGAGATCGGTTCTCGCCGCCGCTCTATTCTCAATTTATAGGAATTGATCATGACAAGTTTACAAACCAGCATTGACGTGGAATTGCAGGTTCCGCTTCCTTATCAAGATAAAGGTGGCAAAGAATCTCTCTGCAAGAAACTGACCTTTTATCGCCCCACTTTTAAGCATGCCAAGCAATTAGCGGTGCTCATTGGACCACAATTGACAGAGCTGCTGCTTCCTGAGTTTGGAGAGCAAAAAACAACTTTGAGCAATGATGTGCTTATCACGAAGCTTTCTCAAGTTTTGTTCACAAGTGAGGCAACAGAAGGCATCACAGCACTTTTGGCTGATATGTCACATGAATCTATTGAATTGATTGATCGAGTTGATGTGATGGATATTGTCGCAATATTGAAGGCTTTTTTTGCTTTTTTTCCGCAACTCCAATCCTCTCTGCCGGACAATTTGGGGCAGAGCTAGCCCTTTATTATCACTGGGCGCCTTCAGAAATTAACCAGATGGATTGGCTGGATGTGATTGCTTATCGAGAAGAACTCGCGCGCCTGAAAGCTCAAGAATATGAAAGCCATCAGTTAGGATAAGAGACGATCATGGATGTTTCTCTTGTTGTGCGTTTTGTTAATCATCTGCAAGAGGGGATCGCTTCTGCCAAGCGAGATCTTGCAGCCTTTAGTTCAGATATTGCGCATTTCCAAAACAAGACAAGGCAGCATTTTAAAGGGTGGTTTGACTCGGAGCATCTGAGGGAAGCAACAGCCAATGCGGAAAATGCTTTTAACCAAGCGCGGGGGCGCATGGTGGGTGCCATTGCGCAAACAGCAACCTTAATTGCACCGCTCTATAAAGCCATGCAATTTGATCAATCGATGAAGGGACTAGAAAAGGTTCTCGATGCCCCCCTTGATCGCTTAAAGGAATTGCGCCGTTTTGCGCTTGAAACCTCCACCAAGATTCCGCTAGCGGCGCGTGAAGTCTTAGAATTGATGACCAGTGCCAGCCAAGCAGGGATTGGCGAACAAGATCTAGAAGCTTTTAGCATTTATGCTGCCAAAGCGGCTGTTGCTTTTGATATGACGGGAGATCAGATTGGGGAGCGCTTTGCCAAATTGCGCAATGTCTTTAAGCTTAATCAGGCAGGCATTGAAGATCTAGGCGATGCTATCAATCATCTCTCTAATCACATGGCGGCAAAGGCAAGTGAGGTGTCTGATTTTACCAATCGTGCTACCGGTGCGGCAACCATGTTTAAGCTCACCGCGCGCGAAACTGCAGCATTTGGTACGGCGATGATTTCTGCTGGGATTGTTCCTGAGAGTGCCGCGCGTGGTTTTAATGCCATGAGTGCGCGCATACAGGCAGGGGGCAAACATATTGAAGATGCTTTTGCCAATATTGGGCTTTCCCGCGAAAAATTCATGCAAGATCTGGACAAAGATGCCACCGGCACCTTGGTACGCTTTTTTAATGTGTTGGGTAAATCCGAACAGGGCATGCGCTCGCTGATTGCCATTGCTGGGCGCGATTTTACTGGTGATTTTGCCAAATTGGTGGGTAACCCAGAATTGTTAGGGCAAGCTTTAGAGTATGTGAAAGATCCACAAGTCTTTAAAGGTTCTGTAGAACAAGAAGCCGACAAACAAGCAACCGGTGCCATGCGGCAATTTGAACTCTTACAAAACCGTATTGTGGCTTTGGGCATCACCATTGGTGAAGTGCTTCTGCCTCCTCTCAACAGTCTCATGGAAACTGTTGGTAATTTTACTAATGGGCTTATGGCGTGGGCGAATGCGCACCCAACTTTAACAAGCGCCATTATCAAAACCATTGCCGCTCTGATGGCTTTTAATATTGCTCTGCGCGTGTTGCGCTTTACCATGGCTGGCACACGTCTTGGGCTTCTTCAATTGATGGGCTCTTTTATCAAGCTTAGAGTACTCAGTCGTGGTGTTGCTGCAAGCTGGCGGGGCTTAGCAGCCGCAGGGCGCTCGCTGGGCTTGCTAACCGCGGGTCTTGGGGCAAGTTCACTCCGACTCTTACGCCCCATAACTTTACTGGTAGGGGCTTTACGGGGGATTGCTGTCTCAGGAAGTGCATTTGCTGCCTCTTTTGGTTGGATGGGGACAGTGATCGAAGTGGTTGGGGCAAGTCTTTCCTCTGTTGTGGGGGGTATTTTTACCCCAATAGGGGCTGTGGTTGCTGCTGTTGTGGCGGTCATACTGGCTGCTGGTTTTGCTTTGTGGAAATATTGGGATCGTTTTTCTTCTTTTATGAAGGGCTTTGCACGGGGGGTATCTCGGGCTTTTGGGCAAGCCTTTGAAGCTGTTATGCGCTTTTTTGGTGCTGATACCACCACCATTACGCGTTGGAAAAATATAATCGCCAATGCTTTTGATCTCTCTCAAGTTTGGCAAAAGTTTAAACAAGAGCTTTCCTCTGTTGCCGAGTGGTTTGGCAATTTGTGGGAGGGCGTTAAACAAAGCTTTTCCAACTTTTGGCAATGGTTGAAGAGTTTTTTTACACAGGAAAAGCTCTCGGAGAGTGCCAAGGCTGGTATGGAACAAGCGGGCGAAGATCTGGCTAATTCGATTGTCGATGGCTTTATGGCACCTATCACAAAGTTGAGCGATTTTTGTAAATCTTTGCCTAGCCGCATTAAGGGGTGGATTGGTTCCATTGATGTAAGAGAGTTTTTGCCAAGTTTTTTGGGGGGCAAAACAACCATTCAACCGATTGCACAATTTGCAGGGGCGGGGCGTGCAAATTCCCCTTTCACAGAAGCAAAAGGCAAAGAGCATTCCACTATCACACACAATCAAAATGTCACAGTGCATGTCAATGGTGCGCGTGATCCTGTTGCCACCGGTCGTGCGGTTGCCCATGCCATTCAACGGGTACGCGCCAATGCATTGCATGGCGGGACAGAATGAGGGGAGGGAGCCTATGAGAGATCCTTTGATGATGTTAGGATCACATCAATTTTATGTGGACTGGCTGAATTTCCAATCCTTTGAAGAAGAGTTTTCTGCCTCATGGGTTTGTATGGAGCGTTTTGGCAGGTCCCCCAGTTTGCAATTTACC
>NZ_JBHINI010000029.1:0-7482 GCF_042194935.1 Bartonella sp. CL71SXKL
GTGTAAAGTAAGACCATCAAAAGTGAATTTTTCATTGGTAAATTCGTATTTTTTTGCAGGCTCTTGTTGATTAACAGGGGCGGTTTCATTTGCAATATTAGAGATAACGGGGGTGGTTTCTGAGATAGAATTCATTTTATTAATCCTAGTTATTTAAAGTTTTCAATTGACACTCTATAAGAGCGCCGGGCGTTGAAAACACGGTAACTAGTCCGTCGTCATACTTTTCTCATAAAAGAGTATTGTATGGTATGACCACACCCGACAAAGCTCTCATATACTAACAAAAGCATAAAAGAAAGTCAGTATTTAAAAGACATGGGAGAGGTCGTATCGTAACCTACCCGCTAGTTATTAAGTGTTTTCAGCACTTGATTAGTTATATAACAAAATACGTATTTATTGTCAAATAATATTTCTATCTTTTTGATATTTTTCTTATTTTTTAAATACGTTGTGTATTTATAATAACTTATGCTTATTAATTGCTTCTTTTATATTTATGTGCTTCTAAAGATATATTATAGGCTTTATGAAACGATTGCGTTATTTTCTGAATCTATACATTTATAATATTTAAAAATGCTCTCATCATACGTATTTTTAGTTTTATAACCTATCAATTTTTTTACTAAATGGTTTTTAAGATTTCTGTTAATTTCTTTTAATAACACATTTGCAACTTAACAGCTTTTTATAGGGACTGTCTTTATAATCATGCCTTCATTTGCATGTGATTATGAAAGCCTGCTTTTTTCACGCATTCTCTATGGCTGTTATGTTCTTTATAGCCATGGCATCATTTTCCATTTTCATAAGAGAAATGATAAATAGAATATATGATAATTATGATTTACTGCTTTTTATGAAAACATCTAAAGAGAGAATGATAATTATAGAGATGAGCAAAATCCCTTTTAATAGACTTTTGTCATTTTTGTCAGTTAACTCTAACCCCTATAGTATTTTTTTTAATGAGATAAAAAATTAAAAACATTATATTTCAATATGTTAGTATTTTAATGATACAATCCTTATTAAGATACACCCCATAAATACAACTGTAAATATATATTTGTCAGTTATGTGTCAGTAAATTGAACTAACAAACTAGATTATTTTAGTGAGTGATTAAAATGTGCTTTATGAAAAGCATATGCTCCTTTAAAGCCTTTCAAAAGATAGTTTGTAACTCATAAGAAGTGCTATCAAGATCATTATGGTTATGAGTTTTGAAGATTTTGAGTATTTTGAGGGTTCCTTTTACGCCCCTTTATATATTATTTTTCAATCAAAAATAAAAGTTATTATATTTCAATATGTTAATGTTTTAAATAAACAACCCATATTACACACAACACGTAAATACAATCTGTAATATATATAAAAAGGGGTTTTGAAGGTATTTTGAGGGTTTGAGAAACCTTCAAAACCTATAAGTAATATAAGAAAATGAATATACATAACTCTCTTTAAACAAAGCTATCATTTTAGATTACGGTATAACCTCTTAAAGGCAATGTAAAAAAATTTAATTCACTTTAGATAGGGTTTCTTAAAAGTCTTAAAGGCAATCCAAATAAGAGTATCTAAAAGTGCAAGTTTCTTCTTTTTAGAATAACGCGCATATAAACACTCTTTTTAAAGATTATATGTAAGCAATTTATAAAGGGGGTATAGAACCTATAGGTTATAAGACCTTATACCCCTCTTGTGAGGTTAACATGTCTATCATCTGAGCATGCCAAATCTATTCAGTTTCTCTCATTTCTAATTTTGGTAGTTTTTTTACGATTTTCATTGTTTCTAAACTTACGGTAATAACCCTCTGAAACAACTCTAATGGATAAGCAGGGTTGCCAACGGTTTCAACAGCATAGCGATTAGCATCATTCACAATACCACTCTTTTTATCAGTCTTTACACACTGACGCCCCATAACCCATTCAAGAGCGGGTTTACCATTGACGATATACTCATAAGCTTCAAGAGGGATATCTGTTATTGTGATATTGCTGTTATAAAAAACAATCGATTTATCTTTTTCCTTACTATTCCCAGCGAATTTCATTTCTGTAACGTAATAGAATTTTTCGGGATTAGAGATCTCTGTAACTTTTGGATTACCCTTTTTAAAGGTCACTGGATAAGGTTCTACAGTTTCATAATTCACGTGCAAATGACCGAGTTCACGCCCTGCTGTCACAAATTTCCAAAAATCATCAGCACTCTTTACGCAAGGAATGCGAGGTAATTCTTTGCATAAATTATCAGCATAACGGGCGCGATAATCTTCCGAATGAAGTAAACCGTAAACGTAATAGAACAAATCATCTTTAGTGATAGTCTCATTAGGATAAGCTACTTTAAAATGTTCTAACCCTTCATCCGTAATGGCATCACGCCTTTGTAAACCAGCTGTTTTGTTTTCCTCTATAGAGTTTGTAAACAAATGGGATTGTTTCTCACTTTTATTTTTTGAAACCGTAGTATCTTCGTAAATATAGCGTGGAAAACATTGACCTTTTTCTATTGAATCTAAATTAGGCAAAGCTTTAGTCATCAATACAGAAAAGTCTTTCTTTGCTCCTATACCTGTAATTTGTATCACCTTATTATCAACCGCTTGTCTTATCGGGAATATCCGCGGCATTTGATAAACTGCTTCATTAAAGACGCTATTGTAATAAAGCCATTGTTGTGTAAAAGGACGGTATAGGCTTTGAATAAGGCATTTATCTTCAAATTCGGAAAATTTACCTCTTAATAATTCTCTCTTAAGAGTACTGCTCCAACTAATCTTTCTTACATCGGAATTGACGAAATCATTCACGACCTTTGCACGTGCTGTACGATCAGCATGTGAATAGGTATTATTTAAACGTTTTACCTCATTATTATAGAAGGCAGTCATGTTATTCATATTTTTCTTTACAGATTCACGGCTTGAGTTATACGTCCAAGCATCACGATTGGTTGAAACACCAAGAGAATAAGTTTCAAAGAGCTTTTTATCATGCCCCTTTTTGACACCCATAGCTAAGAATGTTTTGAAACTGTCATCACGTTGATCAAGCCAATCACTGTACTTATCTGGTGTAATTATTTGCCAACCTTGTTTGCTCCGTGTAATACCATCAATGCTACCAAGAGACTCTATTATTATAAGCTTTTCTTTTCTCGAGAGATAATCTCCAATATCACGGAAATATATTTTGCCACGCTGTTGAGATTCTGGATTTTTAACCAAAATAGAGATAGCTATGGGAGCTCGAGATCCTTCACCAAAAATGCCACCACTTTCCTTTTTACGTTGTTCTCCAGAAGTCCGTGCATTCCCCCGTAAATGGAAAATATAAAGGCTGCTAAATTCTTCAACGAGGCATTTGCGTAAACCATCCATAGAATGTCCAGTAATAAAACCGGCATTTGTTACAAAGCCGATTACCCCAGCATTATCAATACGGTCACTAGCCCAGCGGATAGCGCGGATATAACTATCATATAACTTTTGCGTACTAGTTGCTTTCGATTTAGCTATATAAGTCTCACGAATACGATCATCTAATATGGGATAAGATATATTGGGATTATTATCGTTTTCATTCTTTTGTCCTACCGAGTAAGGGGGATTACCAAAGATAACTTTGATGTTCAGATTTTTCTGGTGTTCTAAATATTCACTGTTTTCTTTGAGTATACCGTCTATCAAGTTTTTTTCTTTAAGCGTTTGAAACGTATCAGCCAAACCAATATGCTTGAAAGGGATATACTCACCTTTCATAAGACTATGATAGGTCGATTCAATGTTAATCGCTGCTATGTAATAGGCAAGCAAAACAATCTCATTGGCATGGATATCATGACGGAATTTATATGCCATATCCTCTGGTTTTATGAGATTCGATTGTAATAACCGTGTGATAAAGGTACCCGTTCCAGTAAAGGGGTCAAGTATAGAAACCCCCCGTGATCCTAGGCTTTTTCCAAATTCATTACGCAACACATCATCAACAGAATGAATGATAAAATCCACGACCTCAACGGGGGTATAAACAATCCCAAGCTTATCCGTGGTTTTCTTAAATGCCTTGGCAAAAAAGCTTTCATAAAGCGTAATAATAAGATTTTGCCTTGCTAAAGGCGAGGTAATCCCAGAAGCACGAAGCTTTACACTGTTATAAAACTCTTGTAATTCCTTGGATTCTTCCTCGATATTGGTTTTATCCAGTTCTGTTAAGATCCTTTCCATTGCTTGCGAAATGGCATTGTTTTGCACAAATTCATTTCCTTCAAACAAGGCTTCAAACACGGGACGCGTGACAAGATGTTGCGCTAACATCTCAATCGCTTCCTCTTGCTTTATTTCACTGTTTAAGTTGTTCTTTAATTCCTTATGAAATGCATCAAAAGCATGAAAGGCTTCACTGTTTTCATCAGCAAGCAGGTTTTGAAGATGCGTGATATGATTTTGAGCAATCTCAGCAACATTGCCTGCCCAATTTTCCCAATAATCCGCAATAGCAAATTTCTTTGCAATAAGGGTTTTCAAAGCATTGGGAAACTCTTTATAAAAAGGTAATCTTCCTGTTACGCTATGAATAATTTGTGGTTCATGAGCGGCTTTTCCAATCTCAAGCCCCATATGTTCTGATTTTTCATGGATATGAAGTTTATCCTCAACCGCGGTCATGCTCTTTAAGGCGACAATCTCCAAAGAATCACTAACATCTTGCCCCAAAATCATCTGGTTAAGGGTGATTTCAAAATTCTCATCATGAGCAAGCAAAGCATTGATCACTTGCCAGACTACCTTGTATCTCTTATTGTAGCGTAAAGCATGTTCAGCAGAAACCCCAGCAGGGATCCCAACGGGTAAAATGATGTAGCCTCTTTTCTTATCCTTTGCACGGCGCATGATACGCCCCACCGCCTGTATCACATCCACATGACTTTTACGCGGGTGTAAAAACATGATGGCATCAAGAGCGGGTACATCCACCCCTTCAGACAGACATCTTACATTGGTGAGCACACGGCAACTATTTTCCCCCGCATCTTCCTTAAGCCAATCAAGGGCTTTATTGCGCATTTTGGCACTTTGTTTTCCGTCAATATGAGCAAAGGTACAGTGAAGAGGCGGCGTCTCTTTATAGAGTTGATGAAGATTAAATAATTCTTCCTGTATTTCTTGAGAATTGAAGGTATCACGGATACGTTCAGAAGTTTTAATGTCTTTACAAAATGCTAAAGCCCGCCGCATGGGATTGGGGTCATCACTTAGATCAACTTTTAGATCTATTTTGGCAAGGGCTTGATAACAACCTATGATCTTGGTTTTATCATCAAGAATAAGTTCATAATTTTCATCGGTCATCAGATGTTGAATGGATTGACTTACTTCCTCTTCATTAACACCCAAAACAATAATCTTATAAGGTGCTAAGAGTTCATTCTGAACGGCTTTTGAGAAGGTATAGGTATAAAGCTCTTTTCCATAGAGCTCTTCATCATCCATAGAAGCTAGAACGGCATTGATCTCATCGGCTTTCTTTTTGGCATCATCGGTAAAGATCTTGGGCGTTGCTGTCATATACAGCCGTTTTTTACCTCGAATGATGCTGTTATCATGAACCTTGATAAATTCAGATTCATTGTCTTCAGTTCCCAATGAAGCCCCAGTGGTTCTATGCGCTTCATCACAGATGATCAAATCAAATTCGGGTAAACCATGGTCTTTTTGTGCATCCGAAATCACTTGGATTGAATGGTAAGTGGAAAACACCACGGTCATCAGATCATGTGAAACCTTACCCGCTTTGCGAGCCAGTTCTTTTGCATCCGTGGTAGCCGGCAAGGCAAGATCAGAGCTATCAAATTCAAGAGCATCATTTTTATTCTTACGACGTTTTCCTACTTGTGTATCGGAACACACGGCAAAGGAACGCAAAGGCACTTCTGTATCTTCTGTCCATTCACGAATTGTTTGAGAGATAAGAGCAAGGGAGGGCACTAGAAATAACACACGCTTGCCTTGACCTGCTATGGTTTCTGCTATCTTCAAACTAGTGAACGTTTTGCCCGTTCCACATGCCATAATTAGCTTGCCACGGTCGGCTTCTTTTAAACCTTCACAGACTTTCTCAAGAGCTTCTTTCTGATGATCTAAAAGCTTTTTTTTCGGTTTTTCTTTAAGGGGCGCTTGACCTTTTTCTTTATATGCCCCCCAATCAATTTGACTGCTTTCCAAATCAAAAAGGTTTATGCGCTGAATACGAACCTCTTGACCATCACAAGTCAGTTCAACATTGTCACTCCAATCTGTTTCGGTGCTATCAACCAGAATACGACGGGTGAAGATCTTTTTGCCAGAAGCTGCTATAAAACTATCAATATCTTCTTTTTTAATGATGTGAGAGGCGTCATAGCATTTACATTGAATAGCCGCATAGCCACCTTCATCACGGACTGTAGCGACTAGATCAATGCCAATATCAGTTCCATCTTCTCCATGCTCCTTAGCCCATTCACAATAGGTTTGAACCTTTTCGTATTCCTGCTTTTGAAGCGGGTCGTTTGTCAAATAAGCCATGACAAGGTTTTCAAACATGGTTCCTAATTCACGGGGTGATTTAGCTCGTTGACGATAATATTCTAACAAAGAGCGTAAAGTGACGTGTTCATTATCAGAATGATGAGGGCGAAGCATAAAGAATAAACTCCATGACAATATATTCTATTGATTAATTCTCTTCAAAAGAATCAAAATGAAGCTTATTAAATCCATTTTGAATGAATAGTGTGAAAAATTCGGAAAATGCTAAAAAGCGGATAAATTTTTTCAAAAAGTTTTTTTAATGCTGGTTATCCACAGCCTATGAGAGAGATCAGATCAGCAAACTAGTGAAATTTGCTATTCGTTTCACGGGTTAATCAAGACAAATGAAGCATGTGCTTTTAAAATATCATAATGATTATTTTGATAGGTTTTATGAGTCACTCAAATAGTCTATTTTGTCAGTTCAATTTACTGACACAAACTGACAAATATATATTATTGATTGTATTTAAGGTTGTATTGTCGATATAGGTTGTATCGTTAAAATACTAACATATTGAAATATAATGTTTTTAATTTTCTCTCATTTAAAAAAAATAATATAGGAGCTAGAATGAACTGACAAGACTGACAAAACTCTTCTGATAAGGTCACTCAGATCATTTGCTTTTGGAAAAAAGTTCCTTGATGAGAATGCCATAAAAAGAGTTTTGCGTGGTTGTCTTAAAGACTTCAAAAGAGATTTCTTATTGTTTTATGCTGTTGTTTTTGACGATAGGATGTGCTTGATAGCATGATGTCTCGTTTATATGCGTGTTGAGTGGCTTAGAGGGGCTGGAGAGTGAGTTTATCTCTAATTATTGATAAATATATTGTAGCATTAAACTGGGGATATTGATGTATTAACCATTGACGGGCTAAAC
>NZ_JBHINI010000003.1:0-186388 GCF_042194935.1 Bartonella sp. CL71SXKL
TTCGTTTTGCTATTCGTGAAGGTGGTCGTACTGTTGGTGCCGGTATCGTCTCTAAGATCATTGAATAAATAATGCTTGTTGAGTGCTTTAATTATTAATGCACTTTGTATAACAGGGAAATAAAGAGCATGAACAGTCAGAATATTCGCATTCGCTTGAAAGCGTTTGATCATAGAATTCTTGATACGTCGACGCGTGAGATTGTATCGACTGCTAAACGTACCGGTGCAAATGTCCGTGGTCCCATTCCGCTTCCGACGCGGATTGAGAAGTTTACGGTCAATCGTGGACCGCATATCGATAAGAAAAGTCGTGAGCAGTTTGAGATGCGAACACATAAGCGTCTTCTTGACATTGTTGATCCAACGCCGCAAACAGTGGATGCGCTTATGAAGCTCGATCTTTCTGCTGGTGTGGATGTAGAAATTAAGCTCTGAGGTTTGAGGACAGAAGGAACAGACCCGATGCGTTCAGGTGTAATAGCACAGAAGCTGGGCATGACCCGTATTTATAATGATGCTGGTGAGCATGTGCCGGTGACGGTACTTCGTTTGGAGAATTGTCAAGTCGTTGCTCAGCGTACAGTTGAAAAGAATGGTTATACTGCTGTTCAATTAGGTGTAGGCTTTGCTAAGGTTAAGAATACTTCACAAGCTCTTCGTGGACATTTTGCTAAGGCTTCTGTTGAGCCTAAAGCCAAAATAGCAGAGTTTCGTGTGAGTCCCGACAATCTTCTTGATGTTGGTACTGAGATTACAGTGGAACATTTTGTTCCAGGACAAAGAGTTGATGTGACTGGTACCAGTATTGGTAAGGGGTTTGCTGGTGTTATGAAACGACATAACTTTGGTGGGCATCGTGCTTCCCATGGTAATTCGATCACACATCGTGCTCATGGTTCTACGGGGCAGTGCCAAGATCCTGGTAAAGTTTTTAAAGGCAAAAAAATGGCCGGCCATATGGGGCAAGTGCGTGTAACAACACAGAATATTGAAGTTATTTCCACAGATAGTGAGCGTGGTTTAATTTTAGTGCGTGGTGCTGTTTCTGGTTCTAAAGGTTCTTGGATTTTGATACGGGATGCTGTGAAGAAGCGTCTTCCTGATAATGCTCCAAAGCCTGCCGGTATTCGCCGTCTTGTGAAGGAGAAAGCGGAAATGGTTACTCCGGTGACGGAAACCTCTGAAGTTGAGGGAGCCTAATAATGGATCTTGTAATTAAAACTCTTGATGGTAATGAAGCTGGCAAATTAAAGGTTTCTGAAGCTATTTTTGATCTTGTTCCGCGTGAGGATATTTTGCAACGTGTTGTTCGTTGGCAGCTTGCACGTCGTCAGCAGGGAAGTCATCAATCCCAAGGTCGTTCTGATGTGTCGCGAACAGGGGCAAAAATGTTTAAACAGAAAGGAACTGGGCGTGCTCGACATTCATCTGCACGTGCACCGCAGTTTAGAGGTGGGGGTAAGGCACATGGACCAGTGGTTCGCAGCCATGCGCATGATCTTCCTAAAAAGATTCGTGCTCTTGGGTTGCGTCTTGCTTTATCTGCAAAATTAAAAGCAAAAGATTTGATTATTGTGGATGAGTTGACTGTTAAGGATGCTAAAACGAAGATGCTTGTTTCTCATTTTTCTAAGCTTGGATTTAATAACGCTCTCTTGATTGGTGGTAAAGAGATTGATATTAACTTTTTTCGTGCAGCCTCTAATATCCCTAATATTGACATTTTGCCTATTCAGGGAATTAATGTTTATGATATTTTGCGTCGCAGCAAACTTGTTTTATCAAAAGCAGCTGTTGAGGCTCTTGAGGAGCGTTTTAAATGACAGATCTTCGCCATTATGATATAATTATTAGTCCAGTTATTACTGAAAAGGCGACTATGATTTCTGAATATAATCAAGTTGCTTTTAATGTCGCGCCGAAAGCGACGAAGCCTGAGATTAAGGCTGCTATTGAAGCGCTTTTTAGCGTAAAAGTTAAAGCAGTTAACACGATAGTCCGTAAGGGTAAAGTGAAGCGTTTCAAAGGTATAGTTGGTCGGCAGAGTGATGTCAAAAAAGCGATCGTAACTCTGGCCAGTGGTCAGACTATCGACGTTTCGACAGGTCTTTAAGAGGCTCGGAGATAGGAATAATGGCACTTAAGCAATTTAATCCAACTACACCTGGGCAGCGTCAGCTTGTTATTGTGGAACGTTCTTGTCTTTATAAGGGAAAACCTATAAAGATGTTAACTGAAGGTTTGTCTTCAAAGGGTGGACGTAATAATCGCGGTCGTGTTACTGCTCGTTTTCAGGGTGGTGGACATAAACGTAGTTATCGGTTTGTCGACTTTAAGCGTCTTAAACGTGATGTTTCAGCAAAGGTTGAGCGTTTAGAATACGATCCTAATCGTACCGCTTTTATTGCTTTAATCCGCTATGAGGATGGGCAATTGAGTTATATTCTTGCGCCACAGCGTCTTGGTGTTGGTGATTCTGTTATGGCTGGTTTAAATGTGGATGTTAAACCAGGTAATGCTATGCCTCTTGGTAATATGCCTGTAGGCACCATTATTCATAATGTTGAGATGAAGCCAGGAAAAGGAGGGCAGATTGCGCGTTCAGCAGGTGCTTATGCGCAGTTGGTTGGACGAGATCATGGTATGGCTATTCTTCGTTTAAATTCTGGTGAACAGCGTTTGGTTCCGAGTAGCTGTTTTGCAACTGTTGGCGCTGTTTCAAATCCTGATCATGGGAATATTAATGATGGTAAGGCGGGTCGGTCACGTTGGCGTGGTAAACGTCCACATGTTCGTGGTGTTGCTATGAACCCCGTTGATCATCCGCACGGTGGTGGTGAAGGTCGTACATCGGGGGGGCGCCATCCAGTATCTCCTTGGGGTAAACCTACGAAAGGTAAGCGTACGCGCTCCAATAAAGCCACTGATAAATTTATTATGCGTACGCGTCATCAACGCAAGAAATGAGAAAGGTAGTCTGAAGTGGTTCGTTCAGTGTGGAAAGGTCCGTTTGTTGACGGCTATCTTCTTGGTAAAGCAGAGAAGGTACGTGCAAGTGGGCGCAATGAAGTTATAAAAATATGGAGTCGTCGCTCTACTATTTTACCGCAATTTGTTGGTTTAACTTTTGGTGTTTACAACGGTAATAAGCATATTCCTGTTTCTGTTTCTGAAGAGATGGTTGGGCATAAGTTTGGTGAGTTCGCTCCTACCCGGACTTATTATGGTCATGGTGCCGATAAAAAAGCGAAGAGGAAGTAGGAATGGGAAAAGCTAAAGTTTCGCGCCAGCTTAAAGATAATGAAGCAAGAGCTGTCACGCGGACAATTCGTGTTAGTCCGCAGAAGCTTAATTTAGTTGCTGCAATGATTCGTGGTAAAAGAGTTAATGTAGCGCTCGCTGATTTGATGTTTTCACGCAAGCGTATTGCTGCTACTGTGAAAAAAACGCTTGAATCAGCAATTGCAAATGCAGAAAATAACCACGATCTTGATATTGATTCGCTTGTTGTGGCGGAAGCTTATGTTGGTAAGTCGATAGTGATGAAGCGCTTTCATGTTCGTGGTCGAGGGCGTGCTAGTAGAATTGAGCGTCCATTTTCGCATCTTACTGTTATTGTTCGTGAAGTTACCGAAAAAGTGGAGGCCGCGTAATGGGGCAGAAGATCAATCCAATAGGACTTCGTCTTGGTGTTAATCGGACTTGGGACTCTCGTTGGTATGCTGATAGTGGTGAATATGGGCGCCTTCTTCATGAAGATTTGAAAATTCGTTCATATGTGCTTGAGGAGCTTAAACAGGCGGCTATTTCTAAGGTTGTTATTGAGCGTCCTCATAAGAAGTGTCGTATTACGATTCATTCTGCACGTCCTGGTTTGATTATTGGTAAAAAGGGTGCTGATATCGAAAAGCTTCGTCGTAAGCTTTCAGAAATGACGGATGCTGAAACTTCATTGAATATTGTGGAGATTCGTAAACCGGAGATTGATGCGACAATTATTGCACAATCAATTGCTCAACAGTTAGAGCGTCGTGTTGCTTTTCGTCGTGCAATGAAGCGTGCTGTTCAGTCTGCTATGCGTCTTGGTGCGGAAGGTATTCGTATCAATTGTTCTGGCCGTCTTGGTGGTGCTGAAATTGCTCGTATGGAATGGTATCGTGAAGGTCGTGTTCCACTTCATACCTTGCGTTCTGATGTTGATTACGGTACAGCAGAAGCTAAGACCGCTTATGGTATTTGTGGTATTAAAGTTTGGGTCTTTAAGGGTGAGATTCTTGAGCATGATCCGATGGCTTCAGAACGTCGTGCTACGGAAGCTGATCAATCTGGTTCTTCATCGAATCGTCGCCGCGAAAATGCTTAGTTTTTGAGATTGAACTAAAATTTGGAGTAGAGAACAATGTTGCAGCCAAAGCGCACAAAGTTCCGTAAACAGTTCAAAGGCCGTATTCACGGTTCTGCGAAGGGTGGTACGGATTTGAATTTCGGTGCCTACGGTTTGAAGGCTGTTGAGCCGGAGCGGGTTACTGCTCGTCAAATTGAAGCGGCGCGTCGTGCGATTACACGTTATATGAAGCGTTCTGGTCGTGTGTGGATTCGCATTTTTCCAGATCTTCCGGTTACATCTAAACCGACTGAAGTTCGTATGGGTAAAGGTAAGGGAAGTGTTGATTATTGGGCTGCACGTGTTGCTCCTGGGCGCGTCATGTTTGAGCTTGATGGAGTTCCGGAAGATGTTGCACGTGAAGCGCTAAGGTTGGGTGCTGCAAAGTTGCCTATAAAAACGCGTTTCATCCAGCGTATTGCTGAATAATGAGGTTAAGCGATGAGAGCCACAGAATTACGGGCGCAAACGCTCGACCAAATGAAAGATGAATTGGCTAAGTTAAAGAAAGAGCAATTTAATTTGCGTTTTCAAAAAGCAACAGGTCAATTAGAAAAGACTGCGCGTGTTAGACAAGTTCGTCGTGATATTGCGCGTATTAAAACTTTTCTTCGTCAAAAGATAAGTGAAACTAAGGTTTAAGGAAATAAGAGATGCCTAAACGCGTTTTGCAGGGTGTTGTTATTAGCGACAAAAGTGATAAGACTGTTGTTGTCAAAGTTGAACGCCGTTATTCTCATCCGCTTCTTAAGAAGACTGTTCGGCAGTCTAAAAATTATAAAGCGCATGACGAAAACAACCAATTCAAGATTGGGGATCAAGTTTCTATTCAAGAATCTAGACCAATTTCGAAAGATAAATGTTGGATTGTTGTAAAAGACAATGTAGCGTAATGGGTTAAGTTTATTGTTTTAGAATTTAACAGTGTTTTTATCATTGATAAATTTGAAGGCGATGAATTTATCGTTATTTGGCAGGCAAATCCGAGTGTATAAAAGGTACAATCGGATATATGTGTTAAGAGAAGGTGGCCAGTCATGATTCAGATGCAAACAAATCTCGACGTTGCTGATAATTCTGGAGCGCGTCGTGTCATGTGCATCAAGGTGTTAGGCGGTTCAAAGCGGAAATATGCTTCGGTCGGTGACATTATTGTTGTTTCGGTTAAGGATGCAATTCCTCGTGGCCGTGTTAAAAAAGGTGATGTTATGAAAGCTGTTGTGGTTCGTACTGCTAAGGATATTCGTCGCGCAGATGGTAGTGTCATTCGTTTTGATAGTAATGCTGCGGTTTTAGTGGATAATAAAAAAGAGCCGATTGGTACTCGTATCTTTGGACCTGTTCCCCGCGAATTGCGTGGTAGGAATCATATGAAGATCATCTCGCTTGCTCCTGAAGTTCTATAAGGAGTAAATGTTATGCAGAAGATTCGAAAAGGTGATAAAGTTGTTGTTTTGTCCGGTAAGGATAAAGGATGTAGTGGTGAAGTAATTAAGGTTAGTCCAAAAGAGAATAAGGCTTTTGTTCGTGGGATTAATATGATTAAACGTCATCAACGTCAAACGCAGAAGCAAGAGGCTGGAATTATTTCTAAAGAAGCTCCGATTCATCTGTCTAATTTGGCGATTGCTGATCCTAAAGATGGTAAGCCTACACGTGTAGGCTTTCGTATGAATGCAGATGGTAATAAGGTGCGTTTTGCCAAGCGTTCGGGAGAGTTGATTAATGGCTGAGGAAAGACAAGTACCGCGTATGAAAGCGCATTATTTTGAAGTGATTCGTAAAGCGCTTCAAGAGAAGTTTAATTACAGAAATGCGATGCAAATTCCGCGGATTGATAAAGTTGTAATAAATATGGGCATAGGTGAAGCAACTGCTGATTCGAAGAAGCCTTCCCTTGCTGCTGAGGATTTAGGGCTAATAACGGGTCAGAAGGCTGTTGTTACGCGTGCGCGTAATTCTATTGCGACCTTTAAGGTTCGTGAAGGAATGCCTCTTGGGGCTAAAGTTACATTGCGTAAAGATCGTATGTTTGAGTTTTTAGATCGTCTTGTTACGATTGCTCTTCCGCGGGTTCGTGACTTTCGTGGTTTAAATCCAAAGAGTTTTGATGGTCGTGGCAATTTTGCTATGGGTATTAAAGAACACATTGTGTTTCCAGAAATCAACTATGATAAAGTTGATCAAATTTGGGGCATGGATATTATTGTTTGTACGACAGCAAAAACGGATGATGAGGCTCGTGAATTATTGCGTGCTTTTAATTTTCCTTTTCGTTCGTAACGGCAAACATAGTGAGGTGAAATTATGGCCAAAGTAAGTGCCGTTGAAAAAAATAAGCGTCGTGAGGTGATGGTAAAGCGTTATGCTGCCCGTCGTGCACGTTTGAAAGCAATAGTTATGGATCAGAAGGTTTCTCTTGAAGAACGTTTTAAAGCTTCTGTTCAGTTGGCAGAGTTACCGCGTAATTCTTCGAAAGTTCGTATTCGTAATCGCTGTGAGGTTTCAGGTCGTCCGCGGGCTTATTATCGTAAATTAAAAATGTCGCGAATTGCGTTGCGTGAGCTTGGCTCTATTGGCTATATTCCTGGTATTGTAAAATCTAGTTGGTAAGAGGAGATTATTTAATGTCTATGTCAGATCCTCTTGGTGATATGTTAACACGTATTCGTAATGCACTTGGTCGTAAAAAAGGTAAAGTAGTTACTCCAGCTTCGAAGCTTCGTGCGCACGTTCTTGATGTTCTTCAGTCGGAAGGTTATATTCGCGGATATAATCAAATTGATTTAGGTGATGGGAAAGCTGAGATTGAAATCGAATTGAAGTATTTTGAAGGGCTGGCTGCTATTCGTGAGATTGCACGTGTATCAAAGCCAGGGCGTCGTGTGTATGTTTCTGCTAAGTCACTTCCACAGGTGGCTAATGGCCTCGGTATTTCGATTTTATCGACTCCTAAAGGCGTCATGGCAGATCATGAGGCGCGTGAACAGAATGTTGGTGGAGAACTCCTTTGTCGTGTTTTCTAAGTTATGTCAAGAAAACGGAAGAAAAAGTAGGTTAGAACAATGTCTCGTATTGGAAAGAAACCCATTTCAATTCCTTCTGGAGTTACTGCTACTGTTGAAGGTCAGCTGGTTAAGGCAAAAGGTCCAAAAGGTGAGCTGAGTTACGTCGTCAATGATGAAGTCTTAGTCAAACTTGAGGAAAATATCATATCAGTTATGCCGCGGGATCAGTCAAAAGATGCGCGTTCTAAATGGGGAATGTCGCGCTCAATGATTGAGAACATTTTTTGTGGTGTGAAAGATGGTTTTGAAAAGAGGTTGGAGATTAATGGGGTTGGTTATCGTGCTGCTTTGCAGGGTAAGGATGTTCAACTATCTCTGGGCTTTTCGCATGATGTGGTTTATAAAGTTCCGTCGGGTGTTACTGTGACTGTTCCTAAGCCAACAGAAATTGTTGTTTCTGGAATTGATAAACAGCAAGTTGGACAAGTTGCAGCGGAGATTCGGGAGTATCGTAGGCCTGAACCTTATAAAGGTAAGGGTGTTAAGCATGCAGATGAACGTATCTTCCGTAAAGAAGGTAAAAAGAAATAAGGATTTTGTATTATGGTTTCATCTAAGGACATTATCCAACGTCGTGCAAGGCGTGTTCGTCGTAGAATTAAAATGGTTTCTCATGATCGTCTTCGGCTTAGTGTTTATCGTTCAAATCAGAACATTTATGCTCAAGTTATCGATGATTTGCGGGGATGTACACTTGTTTCAGCCTCTACTCTTGAAAGTGATTTAAAAAAGTCGTTAAAGAGTGGTGCTGATAAAAAGGCAGCTTTTGCTGTTGGTAAGTTAATTGCTGAGCGTGCGAAGAAAGCGGGTGTTAATGAGGTGGTTTTTGATCGTGGAGCGTATGTGTACCATGGTCGCGTCAAAGCTTTAGCTGAGGCTGCTCGTGAAGGTGGTTTGAATTTCTAAAATTTCTTATTTATGAATGAGTAAGGAGAGTTTAGAGTTTTTCGTTTAAGTTCTTCCAGTTTGGTGAGGGACTTTGTTATCGTGCTTCCGGAAAAGAAAAAGGAATGAGGAATGGCACAAAAAGAACGTGGTGATAGAGAAGAACGCGATAATGAATTTGTCGATAGGCTCGTTCATATCAATCGTGTTGCTAAAGTTGTAAAAGGTGGTCGGCGTTTTGGTTTTGCTGCTCTTGTTGTCGTTGGAGATCAAAAAGGACGTGTGGGTTTTGGACATGGTAAAGCCCGCGAAGTTCCCGAAGCCGTTCGTAAAGCAACGGAATCTGCAAAGCGTGGGATGATTTATGTTCCACTTCGGTCTGGGCGTACATTGCATCATGATCTTGAAGGTCGTCACGGAGCTGGGCGTGTTTTGCTACGTTCGGCTTCTGCTGGTACTGGTATTATTGCTGGGGGACCGATGCGTGCTATTTTTGAAGCTCTTGGTATGCAGGATGTCGTTGCAAAATCGCTAGGATCGTCGAATCCTTATAACATGGTTCGTGCAACATTTGATGCATTGAAACATCAAATGCATCCTAGAGATATTGCTGCTCAACGTGGTATAAAATATTCGACTTTGCAGGCGCGTCGTCGCCATTTAGTCGACCTAGAAGGGTAGTTTCTGAGATTATCAGAAAAGGAATTAGGAAATGGTTCAGAAAAAATCTCAGAGTAATAAAACTGTGACGGTGGAGCAAATTGGAAGCCCTATTCGAAACTCACAGATTCAGCGTGCAACCTTAAAGGGGCTTGGACTAAATAAAATGCGTCGTCGGCGCGTTTTAGATGATACACTTTGTGTGCGGGGTATGATTGCTCGGGTTCGGCATCTTGTTCGCGTTATAGATGAAGGTTAAGGGTTGCGGGAGTATTATATATGAAACTCAATGAACTGCGTGATTGCGAAGGCGCAATAAAAAATCGTAAGCGTGTTGGGCGTGGCATTGGTTCCGGTATGGGTAAGACTGGTGGTCGTGGTGTAAAAGGGCAAAAGTCACGTTCTGGTGTTTCCCTTAATGGTTTTGAAGGTGGGCAAATGCCTATCTATCGTCGTTTGCCAAAACGTGGATTTAGAAATTTCTTTGCCAAAACCTACAATGAAGTTTCACTAGGACGTATTCAGTTGGCAGTTGATGCGGGTAAGTTGAATATTGAAAAGCCTGTTGATATGATTGCTTTGAAAGAGTCTGGTATTATTCGTCGTGAAAAAGATGGGGTTCGTCTTCTTTCTGATGGTGATTTGAAGGCTAAGATTACCTTTCATGTTTCTGGTGCTTCACAAGCTGCTCGTGTTAAGATTGAAAAAGTGGGTGGTCAGGTCATTTTTCCTGATATTGCTCGATAATTTTTTTAATATGAATAGAGACCTAAAGAAGAATTATATTTGTTTTGTGGGATCTTTTGTGGAGACTTGTTTAAGTTCTGCATTTATTTGTGTATGCGTATGTGAATTTTAGGATTATACTTCTGTGATTTAAAGAACTGGAGTGTAAAGTGGAGACGTTTTATGGCATCAGCAGCAGAGCAATTTGCTTCCAATATAAACTTCGGTACCTTTTCGCGTGCAACTGAATTAAAGAAACGCATCTGGTTTACTCTGTTGGCGCTTCTTGTATATCGTTTTGGCACTTACATCTCTCTTCCAGGTATCAATATCGATGCTTTGCGGCAAACATTTGAACATCACGCGTCTGGTGTATTAGGACTCTTTAATATGTTTGCTGGAGGTGCCGTTGGGCGTATGGCTATTTTTGCGCTGGGTATCATGCCTTATATATCGGCATCTATTATTGTGCAATTGTTAACATCTATTATTCCTTCTTTGGAGACTCTTAAAAAAGAAGGGGATTTAGGTCGTAAGATTATCAATCAATATACGCGTTATGTAACAGTCGTATTGGCAATTCTACAAGCTTTTGGTATTGCGGTTGCGCTTGAAAGCGGTATAGGGTCGGGGCTTCAAATTGTTTTAGAACCAGGTCTTATGTTTCGTTTTTCTTCTGTTATTACACTTGTTGGCGGAACGATGTTTCTTATGTGGCTTGGCGAGCAAATTACGTCACGTGGTGTTGGTAATGGGGTTTCTCTTATCATTTTTACAGGGATTGTAGCCAACTTTCCTTCTACTTTTGCTCAGCTTTTGACAGCTCATAGTCAGGCTGATTTATCAACTTTTCTTTTAATAGGAATCGTTCTTATTGCTGTTTTGGTTATTGGGCTTATTGTTTTTATAGAGCGTGCACAACGGCGAATTCTTATCCAATATCCGAAACGTCAGGTCGGTAATCAAATGTTTCAAGGAGATATGTCGCATCTTCCTTTAAAGTTGAATACTGCTGGTGTTATTCCACCTATTTTTGCTTCATCTTTATTATTATTGCCTGCCACTATTAATAATTTTTCTGATAAAATGCCACAATGGGTTCAGGAGATTTCTTATGCTCTTGGTCATGGACAGCCACTTTATATGATTGTTTATGCATTTTTAATGGCGTTTTTTTGCTTTTTTTATACAGCTATTGTGTTTAATCCAAGTGATACTGCAGATCAATTGAAAAAACATTCTGGTTTTATTCCAGGGATTCGTCCAGGTGAGCGTACAGCCGAATATATTGATTACGTTTTGACGCGTATTACTGTTGTGGGCGCTGTTTATATTATCTTGGTTTGTTTGTTACCTGAATTTATGATATCTGCATTACAGGTTCCTTTTTATCTTGGGGGAACATCCTTGTTGATTGTTGTTACTGTTACACTTGATACGGTTGCTCAAATTCAGGGGCATCTTGTTGCCCACCAATATGAAGGGTTGATAAAAAAATCAAAACTTCGTGGAGGTAGAAGGAATCGATGAGAGTTATTCTTTTAGGTCCTCCTGGAGCAGGAAAAGGTACGCAAGCAAAAATGTTGACTGAGGAATATAACATTCCTCATTTATCAACAGGGGATATGTTGCGTGAGGTGATTGCCAAAGAAACGGAGATTGGTAAAAAAGCTAAAGCTATTATAAGTTCTGGTGCTTTGGTTCCTGATAGTATTGTTAACCAAATCGTATCAGATCGGATTGATGAAGCTGATTGTGTAAACGGTTTTGTTTTGGATGGATATCCGCGAACTGTGGGGCAGGCGGAAGCGTTGCAACAGATACTGGATTCAAAAAATACGCGGCTTAATGCTGTTATTGAGTTGTGTGTTGATGAAGACGTGTTGATTGAACGTATGAAGAAGCGTGTTGAGGAAACAATAGCGGCTGGTGGACAGGTTCGTTTAGATGACAATCCTGTTGCTTTTGCAAAAAGATTAGTGGAATATCGTGAAAAAACAGCTCCCTTATCAAAGTTTTATTCAGAGAGGGGAATGTTGAAAGTTGTTGATGGAATGATTGGTGTTGCTGAAGTGACACGTATGATTAGAAGTTTTCTTTCATGAGATTTTTTTTAGAAATAAATGAAAAGAGTTGACTTTTGAGATGAAATCTATCAGAAGTAAATTTAATTTATTTTAGTGAAATAAGAGGATTCGGAAGAATTTTTTTCTGAGTCTATTTTTTTCTGTAAGGTATATCAGGTATTTTATAACAATTTGTCAAAATAACTAAGGAGAGTAGGCGTGGCTCGTATTGCTGGCGTCAATATCCCGACAAATAAGCGTGTAATTATTGCGCTTCAATATATCCACGGGATTGGACCAAAATTTGCTCAAGAAATTATTGAAAGAGTTGGCATTCCTTTGGGGCGTCGTGTGCATGAGCTTTCAGATGCTGAGGTGCTGCAGATTCGTGAGGCTATAGATCAGGGCTATCAAGTTGAAGGTGATCTTCGTCGTGAGGTTGCTATGAATGTTAAGCGTTTGATGGACCTTGGTTGTTATCGAGGATTGCGTCATCGCCGGTCTTTGCCTGTCCGAGGACAGCGTACACATACGAATGCCCGTACGCGTAAAGGTCCGGCTAAGGCAATTGCTGGTAAGAAGAAATAAGGGCCTTTGTGGAAGGTTTTTATATATTCTTTTTTCTTGTTTGATTTGTTTGACAAGGAAAAAAAGGTGGAGCTGCTGATGTTACGGCAGTGATGAGATCGTTGAAAGGGAAATTATGGCCAAGGAAGCCACACGTGTTCGTCGTCGCGAACGTAAGAATATTTCATCGGGTGTTGTGCATATTAATTCAACATTTAATAACACAATGATTACTATTACTGATGCTCAGGGTAATGCAATTGCTTGGTCATCTGCTGGGGCTCAGGGGTTTAAAGGTGCGCGTAAATCGACACCTTTTGCTGCTCAAGTTGCTGCGGAGGATTGTGCAAGAAAAGCGCAAGAGCATGGTATGCGTTCTTTGGAAGTCGAAGTTTGTGGGCCTGGATCAGGGCGTGAATCTGCTCTACGTGCATTGCAATCTGTTGGTTTTGTCATTACTTCTATTCGCGATGTAACACCAATTCCTCATAATGGATGTCGTCCACGGAAAAGGCGGCGTGTTTAATTGGGTGTTGTTTTTTGTTGTCGGAGATTTCTCTGATGTTCACATTGGTCGTTACGATTGAATGGTAACGGAACTAAAGAACGGGAATAAAAATATGATCCAGAAAAACTGGCAGGAACTTATTAAACCCAATAAGGTTGAATCATGTGCACATGATAATCCAAATATTATAAGTGTGATTGCTGAGCCTCTTGAGCGTGGTTTTGGTTTAACCTTAGGAAATGCGCTTCGTCGCGTGTTGTTATCTTCGCTTCGTGGTGCTGCTATTACTGCTGTGCAGATTGACGGTGTCTTGCATGAATTTTCATCGATTCCAGGTGTGCGTGAGGATGTTACGGATATTATTCTGAATATAAAAGAAATTGCGCTTCGTATGGAAGAAGAAGGGCCTAAACGTGTCGTCGTTTATAAAGAGGGGCCTGGTGTCGTGAAAGCGGGAGATATCAGTACAGTCGGGGATATGGAAATTCTAAATCCAGATCATGTTATTTGTACTCTTGATGAAGATGCTGAGATTCGTATGGAATTTATTGTCAACACAGGAAAGGGTTATGTTCCATCTGATCGTAATTGTGTTGATGATGCACGTATAGGGCTTATTCCAATTGATAGTCTTTATTCACCAATTCGTAAAGTTTCTTATAAAGTGGAAAATACGCGTGAAGGTCAAGTTTTGGATTATGATAAATTGACCTTAACGATTGAAACGAATGGTGCTGTTAATGGAGAGGATGCTGTTGCTTTTGCAGCACGCATTCTTCAGGATCAATTATCGTTATTTATTAACTTTGAAGAGCCACAGAAGGAGCCTATTGAAGAGGTTGATTCTGAGCTTTCTTTTAATCCTGCACTTCTCAAAAAAGTGGATGAATTAGAACTTTCAGTTCGTTCGGCAAATTGTCTTAAGAATGATAATATTGTCTATATTGGTGATCTGATTCAAAAAACAGAATCTGAAATGCTTCGGACACCGAATTTTGGTCGCAAATCGTTGAATGAGATTAAAGAAGTTTTGGCGTGTATGGGTTTACATCTTGGAATGGAAATTCCTGCGTGGCCGCCTGAGAACATTGATGATCTTGCAAAACGTTATGAAGATCAATATTAAAATTAGAATTTAAGGAGAGGGCTTATGCGCCATAGTAAGTCAGGACGCAAGTTGAATCGTACTGCCAGTCACCGTAAAGCGATGTTTGCAAATATGGCAACTTCGTTGATCGAGCATGAGCAGATTGTGACAACGCTTCCAAAGGCTAAAGAAATTCGTCCTATTGTTGAAAAACTCGTTACTCTTGGTAAGCGTGGTGGTTTGCATGCGCGTCGGCAAGCAATTGCAGCACTTCGTGATGCGGGAAAGGTTGCAAAATTATTTGATACGCTTGCGCCACGTTATGCATCACGCAACGGTGGGTATTTGCGTATTATGAAAGCGGGGTTTCGTACCGGTGATAATGCACCCATGGCTGTTATAGAGTTTGTTGATCGTGATGTTGAAGCGAAGGGTGCTGGGGATCGTGCTCGCATGGAGGCTTCTGAGAATGAAAAGGGAACATCTTCGTAGAGTTTTTTTATTCTGTTGGATTTTTAAAGGCCGCCTTGTTTTGGGCGGTTTTTTTGTGAGTATTTTTAAGTTTATTTTAGTTGAGAAATAGGTGCAGAGAGAAAATTATAGAGTATTGAATTATCTTATTTTTATAATATTTATTGTTCAAATAGGTTGTTTTTATTCTCTATTATGAAATATTAATAGAGATCCTTAATTTGCGGGGATGCGTTTTTTTATTCTATTAATCTTCAACAGAATGTGCTGATTTTATAAGGAGTGGATTATGAGGTATTCTTTTTGGGTGCGGATTTTTTTTGCAATTATGATGCAGATATCATTTGATCATGTATATGCTCATGTTCCTCAAACACAAACAGAAATCACTCTTTCATTTTCTCCTTTAGTTAAAAAGACAGTTCCATCTGTTGTAAATATTTATGCAGCTCGACAAATTAGAGCACGATCACCTTTTGAAGGCGATCCATTTTTTGAGCAATTTTTTGGTCGTTTTCAAAATAAATTTCCTGTTCGTAAGCAATCGTCATTAGGATCAGGGGTGATTGTTGATGCACGTGGTTTGATTGTTACAAATTACCACGTCATTAAAGATGCAAGCGAAATTAAAGTGGCTTTTTCTGATGGGCGGGAGTTTGAGAGTAAGGTTGTGCTCAAAGATGAAGCGACTGATATTGCAATTCTTGAAGTTGAGGAAAAAGATGCTCAATTTCCTGTTCTTTCTTTGGGAAATTCTGATGCTGTTGAAGTTGGTGATCTTGTTCTGGCTATTGGTAATCCTTTTGGTGTTGGTCAAACAGTTACAAGTGGTATTGTTTCAGCGCAAGCGCGTACACGTGTTGGGATTTCTGATTTTGACTTTTTTATTCAAACAGACGCAGCCATTAATCCAGGGAATTCTGGTGGCGCTTTAATTGATATGAAAGGTCAGTTAATCGGAATTAATACGGCTATTTATTCGCGTTCCGGTGGTTCGGTAGGGATTGGTTTTGCTATTCCAGTTAATCTTGTAAAAGTAATGCTTAATACTGTTAAACGCGGTGGAAAATATTTTGTGCCGCCTTATATTGGGGCTTCTTTTCAAAATGTTACACCTGATATTGCTGGTGGTTTAGGTTTAGAACGTCCCTATGGTGCTCTGATTATTGAAGTTATCAAAGATAGTCCTGCTGAAAAAGCTGGATTGAAAGTAGGTGATGTTATTTTGAGTGTGCAGGGGGTACGCGTTGACAGTCCAGATAGTCTTGGTTATCGTTTGATGACAGCTGACGTTGAGCATAGTCTTGCCTTGGAATATTTACGAAGTGGAAAAACTTTAAAAACACAAATAACAGTTTCATCAATATCAGAAACTGCATTTTTAAAATCTGAAAAAATTACGGGTGACAGTCCTCTTGCTGGTGCTGAGGTGTTAGATTTAACACCGCAAAATAGTCGACGTTTTCATCTTCCTATATCTGCAAAAGGGGTTGTGATTACCAATCTTGAGGAAATGAGCAATGCAGCTGGAATTTTTCAGTCAGGAGATATTCTACGTGTTGTAAATGGCCATAAAATTCAAACAGTTCATCAGTTGAAAAAGGTTCTTATGCAAGGTCGCTCAAATATGTGGCAATTGGAATATGAACGTGATGGTATGTATATTCGCCAATTTATTCGTTGAGGTTTTTTTTGAAGAAAGATTTTTTTACTTCGTCGTTTGATTTTCAAGTTAATAAAAATCAGCCACTTGCAGAAAGAATGCGCCCTTGTTCTCTCAATGATGTTGTGGGACAAAAGCATTTGATTGGAGAGGATGGTTTGCTTTCACGTATGGCGGCAACTGGCTCAATTGGATCGATGATTTTTTGGGGACCTCCAGGGACGGGAAAAACGACCGTTGCACGTTTGTTAGCCCTTGAAACAAATTTCGCGTTTGAACAGGTTTCTGCTATTTTTACAGGAGTTTCTGAACTTAAAAAGATTTTTGAAGTTGCGCAGAGGCGTTTTATATCTGGGGATAAAACACTTCTCTTTGTTGATGAAATTCATCGGTTTAATCGTGCTCAGCAGGATAGTTTTCTTTCTGTGATGGAAGAGGGTACTGTGGTACTTATAGGTGCAACAACCGAAAATCCTTCTTTTGAACTGAATGCTGCCCTTCTTTCGCGTGCACGTGTTTTAACATTTCTTTCTCATGATCATGAAAGTTTGGACATGCTTTTGAAGCGTGCTGAAGAAGTGGAGGGAAAAACTCTTCCCTTGGATAATGATGCCAGAGACGTTTTGATAGAGATGTCTGATGGTGATGCGCGGGTAGCGTTAACATTGGCAGAGGAAGTTTGGTCTATTGCTCCATTGGGAGAGATTCTTGATGTTGTTGCTTTGCAAAAAGTTATTCAGCGTCGTGCGCCCATTTATGATAAAGGACGAGATGGGCATTATAATCTCATTTCAGCGTTGCATAAATCCGTTCGTGGATCTGATCCTGATGCTGCGCTTTATTATTTGGCACGTATGTTGGATGCTGGTGAAGATCCTCTCTATATTGGGCGAAGATTGGTTCGTATGGCTGTTGAAGATATTGGTTTGGCGGATCCTCAAGCTCTTGTCATTTGTAATGCAGCAAAAGATGCTTATGATTATTTAGGATCACCAGAAGGAGAGTTGGCTTTGGCGCAAGCATGTCTTTATGTTGCAACTGCGCCAAAGTCAAATGCAGCATATCTCGCGTATAAAGCAGCACTGCGTTGTGCGCGCAAAAATGGCTCTTTATCACCTCCTAAGCATATTCTTAATGCTCCTACGAAATTTATGAAGGAAGAAGGGTATGGAAGTGGTTATTGTTATGACCATGATGAACCAGACGCTTTTTCAGGACAAGAATATTTTCCCGAAAAACTTGGGCGTCAGAGTTATTATAAACCAGTTGAGCGTGGTTTTGAGCGTGAAATTGTGAAACGTCTTGAGTGGTGGCAACAGTTGCGCAAAAAACGTAAAGATCAAAATAAAATTTGAGTTGAAATACGTTTTTTATTGATCTCTTATGTTATTGTATGAGAAATTTAGCTTATATTTTAAACATTTATTGCATTGCTTGTAGAGATTTTTTTTGATATCTTCGAAAGTACATAGTTTTTCAAATTTAAATATATCATTCAACTTTTAAGCTGCTTTATTTTTTTTGGTTTTATTAAATAATATATTGACTTATAATAATAGACTGTTTCGTAAGTTGAATGAAAGTTTCAAATACCGTAAATTTCTCTCATCCCAAGTCTGTTATTTGTTGAATCAATCAAATCATTTACTTGCATGTTACAAGCAGGATTACCGTGTGATAAAAACTGTACAAGAAAGGACTAAAAATCCTTCTTATGAATTGTCTCAAGTGCCGAGAACTGTTGCAACATTGGGGGATGATAAATAGTGTGATGGGTGCCGGCTTTCTCCTTCCATAGAGTAAAGATGGTGGCGCCTAAAGGGTTTTGTAGTATACCACATTCATAGGTGTTGTCACAAAACGAGCTTAGAAGTTTTGAGAGATGTTTCTTAAATCAAGTGTATGAATATGCAACACAATGGCGTTTTGTTCTTCGATGCAATAGGGTATGAGGTTGATTGATGATGCGTTTTTTTGTGATCAATAGCAGGAGAATTCTTAGTCTCTCAAGTATTTAATCAAAGGGATAAGCAGAAGGGCTGTAGAACATTGTGTTTAAAATTAAATTGTTCCTTTTCTAGAGAGATATAAATATGTTAACTATGCTCCCATAGAGATATTACTTTATTAGAGTTTATTATGTGTCATAAGATAAGCAATGCCAATTCTTTATTGTGATGGTCATGAATGTTTATGGGCATAATGTGGAGATAGGAATGGAAATAGTCTGTGAAAATCTAAACTCAAGCCTTTAGTTAAATTAAAAGTACAGTGTACACTAAATTTTTAGGTTATTATGAATTCGGTCAAGGATATAATCGTGGATAAAACAAAAGCTCTCGATGCTGCTCTCTCACAAATTGAACGTTCTTTTGGTAAAGGCTCGATTATGCGTCTTGGGCAAAAAGAGCAGGTTGTTGAAATTGAAACAATTCCAACAGGGTCGTTATCCTTGGATATTGCTTTAGGGATTGGTGGATTACCGAAGGGGCGTATTGTTGAGATTTATGGACCAGAAAGTTCTGGGAAAACAACATTGGCTCTCCATGCTATTGCTGAGGCACAGAAAGGTGGTGGGATTTGTGCTTTTATTGATGCAGAGCATGCGCTTGATCCTATTTATGCGCGTAAGCTTGGTGTTGATTTAGAAAACTTGTTCATTTCTCAGCCAGATACCGGTGAACAGGCATTGGAAATTACAGAAACGTTGGTTCGTTCTGGTGCAGTTGATGTGCTTGTTGTGGATTCTGTCGCAGCTTTAACTCCGCGAGCAGAAATTGACGGTGAAATGGGTGATGCTTTGCCCGGATTGCAAGCTCGGTTAATGAGTAAAGCGTTACGAAAATTAACCGCAGCAATTTTTCGCTCTAACTGTATGGTTGTTTTTATTAATCAAATTCGCATGAAAATTGGTGTGATGTTTGGTTCTCCTGAAACGACAACGGGTGGAAACGCTTTAAAGTTTTATGCTTCTGTTCGTTTAGATATTCGTCGCATTGGATCCATTAAAGATAGGGATTCAATCGTTGGTAATCAGACGCGCGTTAAAGTGGTGAAAAATAAATTGGCACCTCCATTTAAGCAGGTTGAGTTTGATATTATTTATGGTGAAGGTATTTCCAAAGTAGGTGAATTGATTGATTTGGGTGTCAAGGTTGGTGTTGTGGAAAAATCTGGTGCATGGTTTTCTTATAATTCTCAGCGTTTAGGACAGGGGCGTGAGAATGCAAAGCAGTTTTTACGTGAACATGTGGAAATAGCTACAGAGATTGAAGCAGCTTTGCGCCAAAATGCTGGTTTGATTGCGATTGAACTGTTAGAAAATGCAGGGTCAGAAAATATAGAAAGTGATGAAGCCATTTGATGGAGTGTTTTTTTCGTCTATAATTTTTTCCCTTTCAGATTTTTCTGTTTTTTTGTTTGAGTTTTTAAATACGCAGTCATTTTTTTCTCAATTTTTTAAAACAAATATTCCATTTTTGATTAAATTGACTCCATGCGTGGCGAAGAGAATTTAATGAGGGGGATTTTTCTTTTATGGTTTTGTACTGTATTGAGCAGGTGTCAACATGAATAGTGTTAATAATATTCGGTCAATATTTTTGGATTATTTTCATCGTAATGGGCATAAAGTTCTTTCTTCTAGTCCGCTTGTTCCGCGGAATGATCCTACACTTATGTTTACAAATGCAGGGATGGTGCAGTTTAAAAATGTTTTTACTGGACTTGAACAACCTTCTTATACGCAGGCAACAACGGCACAAAAATGTGTTCGTGCGGGTGGAAAGCATAATGATCTTGATAATGTTGGATATACGGCGCGCCATCATACATTTTTTGAAATGATGGGTAATTTTTCTTTCGGTGATTATTTCAAAGAAGAAGCCATTTTTTTATCATGGAATCTTTTAACAAAGGAATTTTGCCTGCCAAAAGATAAATTGTTGGTGACAGTTTATCAGAGTGATGATGTTGCTGCTGAACTGTGGCGTAAAATTTCAGGTCTTCCAGATGAAAAAATTGTCCGTATTGCGACAGCTGATAATTTTTGGTCGATGGGAGAAACAGGCCCTTGTGGGCCTTGTTCGGAGATTTTTTATGATCATGGTGATGAAATCTGGGGCGGTCCTCCTGGAAGTATGGAAGAAGATGGTGATCGCTTTATTGAGATTTGGAATCTTGTTTTTATGCAGTATGAGCAAGTTTCCAAGGAAAAACGTGTTAACTTACCTCACCCTTCTATTGATACAGGCATGGGATTAGAGCGTATTGCTGCTGTTTTACAGGGCGTTCATGATAATTATGACATTGATCTTTTTCGTGCATTAATTGCTGCATCAGAAGAAATTACAGGGATTGAGGCAAAGGGTGATTTTATTGCCAGCCATCGTGTCATTGCTGATCATCTTCGCTCATCGGCATTTTTGATTGCTGATGGTGTGCTTCCTTCTAATGAAGGAAGAGGATATGTTTTACGTCGTATTATGCGTCGTGCTATGCGTCATGCGCATCTTCTTGGTGCTAAAGAGCCCTTAATGTGGCGACTTTTGCCTGCTTTAAATCGCGAAATGGGACAAGCTTATCCTGAGTTGGTGCGTGCTGAATCTTTGATTTCAGAAACTTTAAGGTTAGAAGAAATACGTTTTCGTAAAACGCTTGAACGAGGACTTGGTTTGTTGAACGAAGCAAGTACCGATCTTAAAGAAGGGGACTATTTGAATGGTGAAGTTGCTTTCAAGCTCTATGATACCTATGGTTTTCCGCTTGATTTGACGCAAGATGTTCTTCGTCGTCGCGGAATATCTGTTGACGTTGGTGCTTTTGATAAAGCGATGGAACGCCAAAAAGAGGAAGCACGTGCCAATTGGTCTGGTTCTGGAGAAGCTGTAACAGAGAAAATCTGGTTTTCTGTTCGTGATCAAGTGGGGGCCACAGAGTTTTTAGGTTATGAAACTGAGACAGCGAAAGGTATTCTTACAGCTCTTGTGTGTGATGGTAAAATTGTTGATCATATTTCTTCAGATCAGAAAGCTATGCTTGTTGTTAATCAGACACCTTTTTATGGTGAATCTGGTGGGCAAATTGGTGATAGCGGTATCATTTCTGGTGAAAATTTTATTTTTAAGGTGCATGATACCCAAAGAAAGGGTGATGGTGTTTTTATCCATATTGGGGAGGTGAAATCTGGTCAGGCATCGAGGTCTGATTGTGTAGAATTAACGGTTGATATTGTTCGTCGTAAGAAAATTCGCGCGAATCACTCTGCTACTCATTTGTTACACGAAGCTTTACGACAAACATTGGGGGACCATGTTACACAAAAGGGCTCTCTTGTATCGCCAGATCGGTTGCGTTTTGATTTTTCACATCCAAAATCCGTTTCACCAGAAGAGTTGAAAAAAATAGAAGATTTAGCCAATGAGATTATTTTGCAAAATAGTAGAGTGATAACGCGCCTCATGGCTGTAGATGATGCCATTTCTGAAGGAGCTATGGCATTGTTTGGTGAAAAATATGGTGATGAAGTTCGCGTTGTTTCTATGGGGGAGCCATTTGAAAAGGGAGGATTAAAAAAGCGTTGGTCAATTGAGCTTTGTGGAGGTACACATGTGGAGCGAACAGGTGATATCGGTTTGATTCATATTGTTTCTGAAAGTTCTGTTTCAGCTGGAGTGCGGCGTATTGAAGCTTTAACAGGCAAAGAAGCACGTCTTTATCTTAGCCGCCAAGATGAACGTATTCATGAAGTTGCTGATCTTTTAAAAACTTCTTCTGCTGGCGTGGAAGAACGGGTGCGAATTTTGCTTGATGATCGTCGTAAACTTGAAAAAGAATTGAATGATGTACGCAAGAAAATGATGTTGAGTGGTGGAATAACAGAAAGGAGCCAAGGTGATATTACCATCATCAATGGGCTTTCTTTTACCGGACGCGTTGTTAAAAATATTTTACCACGGGATCTTAAGGCGCTCGTCGATTCTGAGAAAAAACAAATCGGATCTGGAGTGGTTGCTTTTATTAGTGTCTCAGAAGATGGAAAAGGGAGTGCTGTTGTCGGCGTTACGGATGATTTAACGGATAAGTTAAATGCTGTTGATCTCGTTCGTATTCTTTCAGGTATGCTTGGTGGTAAAGGTGGAGGTGGCCGTCCTGATATGGCGCAGGCTGGTGGTCCTGAGGGGAACAAAGCTGATGAGGCATTTGCGGCACTAAAAGATTTTCTTGAAAAAATTAAAGAATGAAATCATTCTGCATAGGTATTTTTTACATTGTTATATTGGGTTGGTATCTATGTATCATGAATATCTGTCTGGTGTATTTCTGAAATGCAGATACAGCGTAATTGGGGAAAAATACAATTGTAAAGATAAAAACAGTGTTTATCTTTATCATCACTTTTTCATTTGGCTTTATAATGTCCAAGCGTTTCAGGAGTCATCTTTTTAAGATAAGATAGATTATGCAGCACTTCATGCTTTGCTGTGTATTCTTTTACTAGGGAGACTAGTTATTATGTTGCTCTTATAGATTTTTTGAAGAAACATCTCTTTTTATGAAAGGAAAAATACAAAATTTATTGCATACGATTATCCTTATAAAGTTATAAGCTGTCATTATTTTATTAGCTTTCAAATGAATAAAATCTCTTTCCTTGAAAAGGCTTATAAAAGAGTTGTTATATCTTAGAGCTATTGTTTTCATTTTGCTTGTTATGTACACAGTTTTTGGTTTATTATTAAAAGGTTTTGAAAAGAATATTCTCCTATCTTTATAAATCTTTATTTCAAGTTATAAAGTAATGAATTATCAATATAAATCAAAAGAATATCACATAAATCTAAAGATTTAGATTAATATTTAATTTATTTATGATAAAATTGCTTTAATACATTGAGTTATAATGATAATTTATCGTTTTATCTTTTGAATAAGAGCTACGAATATTCGTAGGATTTTATTATTTCAAATTCTGTGTATGTTAAATTAATCAAAACCACTTACGAATGTCGTTGTGAAATGGGCTTAAGAGCATTGAAAAATGTTTCTTAAAAAAGTCATATGAATGTGCAAAACAGTGATGTTCTGTTCTTTATGAGAGGACTATAAAGAACGTGATAAACAAAAGTGCAAAGCAATACATAATATTCATTATTTAAAAGATATTTCTTTAGTTCGTTTTGAAATTTGTAAAGCTGAGTTAAAAGAAGACGGTAAAACTGGAAATTATTTTTACCTTTACATTTTCCCTAAATGAGAATGTATACTCGTCAATATGCACAGATAGAGGAAAATATTTTTGTTCTAATCTAGTAAAATTGCAATAGCAGAGAAAATACTAGACTGTTTTAATATTTTTCTTAAATACCTAAAATGGATTGTGGCATTTTTAGAAATCTTTTTACTTGTATCATATATAAGAACTCTTGTTATCTTGAGGAGGATTTTTTTGCTTGAAAAAGAGTATCAATTTTATGATGCTATGGCTTCATGTAAGGGGATAACATTTTCTCCTTCTCTTTCTGGTGGTTTGATTGTTAAACCACTTGCCTTTAAAAAATTAGAGAAACGTCCCCCTTTATCGATCAATTCTTGAAAGTTTCCTTTTTCCATTAAGTGACCATGATCCAGAAAGAGTATCACATCAGCATTGCGTACTGTTGAGAGGCGATGTGCTATAATAAAAGTAGTGCGGTTATGGCTTATGCAATCGAGAGCATCTTTGACACGTGCTTCTGTTTCAACATCAAGAGCGCTTGTTGCTTCATCTAGAATGAGAATAGGGGCATTTTTTAGAACAGCGCGTGCAATTGCTAGTCGCTGTTTTTCTCCACCGGATAATTGAGATCCTCGTTCGCCCACCATTGTGTTATAACAATCAGCTTTTTTTAGAATAAAATCGTGAGCTTCTGCTATTTTTGCTGCTTCATAAAGTTCTTCATTCGTTGCGCTCGCTTTTCCTATTGAAATATTGTCATGAATAGTACGGTTGAAAAGACCCGAGTCTTGAAATACTGTTGCTAGAGATTTGCGTAAAGATTCGCGATTGATCGAGCATATATTTATTCCATCAATGGAGATATGCCCAAGGGTAGGGTCGTATACGCGCTGCAACAGATTGATCAATGTTGTTTTTCCAGCCCCTGTTGGCCCTACAATTGCAACAGTTTGTCCTGCTTTAACCTCAAAGGAAATATCAAAAACACCTTGAGAAGAATTGGGGAATTTATAGGTCACGTGATGAAATTGTATGGCGCCTTTAACATTTTTGAGGGAAGGAAGATTTTGCGGTTTGTTGATATGAAAGGTTGAGTCTTCCATTTCAAAAAATTCTTGCAGTTTTGCTTGTGAGGATATTGCACAATTAATAAAATTGCTCATTTGGTCTAGGCGGCTAATCATGAGTTGTGCAAATCCAACAAAAGCAACGACTTCACCTACTCGTAATTGATCTTTTGCAACAAAAAAAGCTCCAAGGAGGAGAACACAAACGATTGAAATTGTTGAAGCCATTCGATTTAAGCCACTGGCGAGCGCCCACCAATTGAGAACAGGATTTTGTGCTTTAAGCAGAGCATTTGTATGTTGATGCAGTATAGAAGCTTCTTCTTTTATTCGGTTATAACTTTGTACAATGGAAACATTAGAGATTGAATCACTGACATGTTTAAAAAGGTTGTGGTGGTAGCATTCCACAGCGGCTTGTCCATCTTTTGTTTTTCGCATCACTAAACGTGCAATTAATACGTAGGTGATGGCAAGCACAACCAAGACTATTGAAAGACGCCAATTCATATTAAACGCTATGGGGATGAGAACCAATAAGGCGACAAGCGTTGAGAGGTGTTGGCGCATAAAATCAAGCCATATGGTTGACATGGAATCTATTGCGCGCAAAAGTGTATGGAGTGCGTTGGAAGTTCCACGTTGTTGATGCCAAATTAAAGGCATGGCAATGATACGTTCGAAAGATTCCGTTAAAACCGTTAAGCGGCGTCTATGGGCTAAGCGGTCAGCACCGCGAGCAACAAGGACATAAGCAATAATATGTGAAAGTCCAAAACAAACCCAAATGGTAAGAGTAGGAATGATAGCTGATTTTTCTGAAATAGAATCAATAACACGTCCGAATAAAATAGGTTCTGCAATAGTGATAATAGCTAACATAACATTAGCGGTACAGATTAAAAGGGATGCATTTTTTTCTCTATTTAGGTAAGTGAGAACACGTGCATAGGTTTTAAATAAGGACACGGTTAATTATCTCCATTCGCTATTAAGCGTAAAGGCTGTTGATTTTTACAACGCTTAGTTTTTAGCTAATAAAATTTGGACGTTAAGAAAAGGCAATTTTGGATACTAACTGTAATATGGTGTGATAAAACCAACTAAAATATGAATTTTTGTGTTTATAAAGGCGCAAAAATAGATCAATAAAATTATCAGGTAAGGGAATTTTCATGGCAGGCATAGAAATAAAAAAAGTTGAGGCAGATGAAAATGGAATGCGCTTAGATCGCTGGTTTAAAGTGCATTATCCAGGACTTGGTTTTGGAGCTTTGCAAAAATTGTTGCGTTCTGGTCAGATACGGGTTGATGGTGGACGTGTTAAAGCCGATACGCGTCTTTGTATAGGGCAAGCTGTTCGTATTCCACCTCTCCCTATTAATGACAAGGAAAATTTTTCAATAACGGATAAAACACTTCGTGGGCAGGATGATGGGACCGTTTTGAAAAAAATGCTGCTTTATGAAGATCCAAAGGTATTTGTTTTTAATAAACCCGCTGGGTTGGCTGTACAAGGAGGCTCTGGTTTAACACGTCATATGGATAGTATGCTTGAGGTATGGCGCAATAAAAAAGGTGAAAAGCCGCGTTTGGTTCATCGTCTTGATCGTGAGACGTCGGGGGTGCTTATTGTTGCACGATCAAGGGGAGCTGCTCAGTCCTTAACAGCTGCTTTTAGAGCGCGAGAAACAAAAAAGACTTATTGGGCGTTGGTTCGTGGTGTGCCTAAAAAAAAGCAGGACAAAATTTCAACGTGGATGGTTAAGGAAATGACTGCACAAGGTGACAAAATGCGTGTTTGTGAACATGGGGAGCCAGATTCACATCATGCGGTTTCCTACTATCGCGTTTTAGATACACGAGGGCGGGCTCTTTCGTGGCTTGAAATGGAACCCTATACAGGGAGAACACATCAGCTTCGTGTGCATGCTGCCCATATGGATCATCCTATCATTGGCGATACAAAGTATTTTTTTTCTGATAGTAATTGGACATTACCAGGAGGAATTCAAAATCGTCTTCATCTTCATGCACGTCGTATTCGTATTCCTCATCCTTCAGGAGGAATATTGGACATTGTTGCACCTTTACCACCTCATATGGTTCAAAGTTTTAATCTTTTGTCTTTTAATGAGAGTGATGCTGAAACCGACTAAACAAACTTCATTTGTTTTTTTTGATTGATATAAAATTTTGTCTATAAATTTGATAAGATGAATAGGGCATCATTTGAAGGAAGTTTTTGATAAGTCAATCGCTATGAGAAAATTATGTTTTTGAGTGATGAAATTTTCGAATATCATGGCTTTCTTTCTACAGCTCTTTATCCATATTGATTGTATTGTTATTTTTTGGATATGGTGTATCGTTTAATAATCTGAGTTTATGAAGCTGCTCCTTTGAATTATCTATAGAGGTCATATTGGGAAGGCGTGTCTGTTGAGGGAGATGAGTTAGATAAAATCTGAAAGATATTTACTAAAATAGAGAAAGCGATTTTAGTTTTTTTATGGGGAATAATGGAGGCATTTTATAGTAATGCTGAGGAAAAGTAGACTCTCAAAAAAATCCTGTTGTCAAGGAAGTTTGTTCTGTTATAAATGTGGTTTGATATGCTTATAGTATAGATTTATGCTTTGTATCTTTGCTTACACAATGAAGCCTTCTTAGCAAAGTTCTCCTTTCAATGAGCAATTTTTTCTACTTACTTAGTTTATCCAGAAGACTATCTTTCATAAAAGAAGAAATAATTTTTCAGTATCTTAATGCTTCATTGAAGTGAACTCATCACATTGAAAAAATATCTAGACAAAAAATTGGAGATAAAACGTCAGACGCGTTTTATTGCTCTAGGGAGGGCTTGAACACTTTTGTTTTTTCTAGTGAACAAAACAGATATTTATTATGGGAACATTCAAAAGGGGGATAAATTGAAATTAGGAGTGACTGATGGGATCATTATTGATTGACGTTAATAACGTCTCAAAAATATATCGCAACATTGACAGAGGAATTGGTTTTAAAAACAAGGTGTTTTCTCTCTTCAAGCCGGTTTATACAAATCATCATGTGTTAAAAGATATGAGTTTCACCCTCTTTTCAGGGCAATCGTTAGCAATTCTTGGCCCTAACGGAGCGGGTAAATCGACACTGATTAAAATACTTTCTGGTATACAATACGCTGATGAGGGATGTGTTAAAGTCCTTGGTGTTGATCCTTATAAAGCGAAGAAAAATCTGTTCAAGTCTTTGGGTGTGGTCTTTGGTCACAAGAATTGTTTATGGTGGGATTTGCCCTTACGCTACAGTCTGGATATGGTTCAACCATTATATGGTCTTGAATGCGCCTCTTTTACCCGTGATCTTAAAGAGATCGCTGAGTTGCTGGGTCTTGAGCATATTATGGATAAGCCAGTGCGGATGCTTAGTCTGGGTGAGAGAGTGAAAAGTGAATTGGCATTTAATCTCTCCTTTAGACCTAAACTGTTGTTTCTCGATGAGCCAAGTATTGGTCTTGATATTACAGCTAAGCATGAAATCAGGGAGCTTCTTAAAAAACTGAAAAAGGAGCGTGGCACTGGGTATATCATTACAAGTCATGATATGGGAGATATTGATGGATACGTCGATGATATTATTCTTTTGCATAAAGGAAAGAAACAGTTTCATGGTAATCTTCATGCGCTTAAAAATGTCATTCCTTCTTTGGTGAGAATGACACTTTTTTGTGAACACATGGCTGCACCTTCAGCTGTTGTAGAAAAAATTGATGAGATTGCGTTGAAATTATCTACTCCTTTAAAAGATAAGCACTTTAACGCTGAAAAATGCTCGCTGGAGGTTTCGCTGCCCCGTGAGGATTTTGCGCGTTTTGTACGCGAAATTACAACCGAATTGAACTGTACGTTCTCTGTATCCACTCCCTCGCTTGAAGAGATGCTCCGTGTTAAATTTAAAGAATTTATCTAACCACTGCTTTGGTATGTTTCTTTTTGCCAAGAATGGATTACTCACTGTTCTAAGTGATAGAGCAATGTTTTTTACCGATATTATCATTGGGACACTTTCGCCATTTGTTATTCAACTTCTATTATGGAATGCACTTTTCTCTGATACGGGCAACACCATCAATGGCTTTAGCTTTTATGATATGATGTATTATTATGCTTTTGCTTTAGTCCTAGGTCGCTTAAATAATGGTTATAATGTGATTAAGTTTTTCTCTCATCATGTTAAAGAAGGTCAATTAGAAGTATATATTACAAAGCCCTTTAGTTATATGACACAAATGCTTTTTACTTTTTTAGGGGAGAGTGTATTATATAGCATCCCGTTATTGGCTCTTTTTGTTGTTAAGCTTGTTTTATCCTATGAAAATATTCTGGGATTGGTCATCGCTTTTCTGTTCTTTTTTCTGGTTGTTATTCTATCACAATTGCTTTGTTTTTTACTCTCTTTTGGAATTGCCCTATTAAGCTTTTGGGTGATTGAGTACAATATATTACTCTCTTTCAGTATTCTCAGTTCAACGCTTCTTGGTGGTGTTCTTTTACCACCATCTTTTTGGCCGGTGTGGCTTATTCCGCTTATGCAATTTAATCCTTATCGTTTCATGATATCAGCTTCTGCCGAGTTTTTCGCGACGCAAAATTTAGCGTTGTTTCAGCAGTTTATTTTCGGAAGTTTTACTTATATTTTGTGTTTTTTATTCTTAATTTATATTGCTTGGAATAAAGGGATGAAAGCATATAATGGAGCGGGTGGTTGAGATGAAAATAATCCTTCATTTTATCAGTTTGAATATCCGCCGACAGATTGTTTATGGTAAGAATTTGGCTGGGGAGTTTATTCTTTCTCTATGCTATTATTTTATTCAATTCATATTTATTGATAGAATATCTGCTTTTTCAGGAAAGATCGGTAACTATAGCAGAGATGAAATCCATTTTATCTTTGTTGTCTTTGTTTTACTTGGAATATTTTTGAATATTTTTACTAATTCTATTGAAACGTTTTTTGAAAAAGTAGCGGATGGTAAAATTGAACCATACTTGATAAAGCCCGTTTCAATTTGGTTATTGATGTTGTTTGGTTGGTGTAAACCTCTTAATCTGATCAAGCTCTTTGTTCTTTATGTTAGTGCCTATTTATTTGTATCATTACCGAATATATCCGATCTTAAGCTAAGATGGATCTCTTTTATTGTTGCAATATTTTGTGTTTTTATTGTCAATATTTGTTTTTTCATGATGTTTAATTTTGTAACATTTATTATTAGCCGTAAGATGCCTGTCGAATATTTTCATGAAATGATTTACGAGCTTTCATTTGTGCCAATAGGAATTTATCCTTTAAGCATCGTAAAATGGCTTTTGTTTATGCTTCCCATGGCTTTTTCTGCTTCCTTGCCTGTGTCATTGTTGCTTGGTAAAGGCGAATGGAATATTGGATATGTTCTGTTGAGCGCTTTTCTTTCCATGGTCATGACTTTCATAAGTTATAAGAAAACAATGCGTAAATTTAATGGATTAGGGGGATGAAATGAAAGTCAGCATGATTATAAAAATAAAAAAATTGAGTGAATAATTCTATTGTACCATAAATTATCGTTATTTATTCTGGCGATATAAGGCATGTAGAATTTTCACATGAGGATTTTTTTATTGTTAGATAAGATTGAACAATAATATAGGCCGCATTCCCACAGTTACTGGCAAGGAGCGTGAAATAGAAATCAGAGGTTTAAACTGTTCGATTTTAGATGGCAGCTTGATGACAAAAGCCAATGGTAAGATGGCATACAATTTAGTATCATTCATAATACGAGCCAGATGTGTTATTTTTCGGTTATAGTGCTAAAAAATTGTCAAAGTGTGTAATTTTTATATGCGTAGAATGTGGTTATTCGTGCGGATTTTGTTGGTGCATTCAATATATTATTACGTGGATGAGTTTTTGCGTAAACAATAAGAAAATTGATAGAATAAAGCTTTTAAGTTGCCCGATAGAAAGCTAAGAGTTGTGCTAAACAACATGATAGCAATTATCAAGACAACAATCACATAGAGACTTTCAGCATGCTGAGTAGGCAAAATTCCATCAATAATTGCTTGAAAAATAAAAGTATTCACCAAGTCAAGTAGCTGTAAAACGATAGCAATAAGATTAATTTCAATAACGTAATAAATATATTTCTTTGTTGTGCGAGTAAATCAAGAGAAGGCTCTTAATTTTTCTTATGCATAACTCATTTTAAGTTATGACTTTGTTAAGAAAAAGAAAAATTAATGTGTTATATTTTAATAGTATTTGCGAATATTATTTTTTTGTACGGTGTTTTTATTTTATTTTAATTTAAAATTAGGTTTGACAATTGTCTAAAACGCGTAATAATCAAATTTAATTGTATCGATATGATGCGTTTTTCTATAAAAGAAAAAGGAGAGTTCAAGCTCATCACGTGCTTCAGGTAATTCATGCCGTCCTTCGGGTTATTATTGGGATGCAATAAAATCTACAGGACAAACAGGAGCAATGATAGTGGCGCCTGTTGGGACAGTTGGAGGTGCTGTGCTTGGAGGAATCGTAAGTATAGTGGGTGCAGTTGCAATAGAAAATAGATGGTATAGTTCCTGTTAATCGTAGCTGCTGCTGCGGAGGGAGCTATACTAAGAGAAGCAGTAGGCAGCACTATAAATGGTGCTCTAGTAGGGGGCTTTTAGAGTTGTGCATCATTTTTATAATTGTGTACGGTAATTTATAGAATATCTGCAATATATCTCTAAAATCATAATAATTTTGTAGATATGTTAATGAAAAATATGTCTAAGAAATATTGTTAGAATATCTTTTAATGGTGTATTATTTATAAGTCTATATATTTTAGTTCAGAAATTTTAAGTGTTATAGATACTTTAAATACTATTAATATTATTAATAAATTTATTTAAATTATATTATGCTTCTAAAGCGCATATTAAAACTGATATTATAAAAAATCATCAATAATATTCATTTTATTTTTTATAGTATTCTTTATTTAAGTATCTTTCTATAGAGATTATGAGATATGTTATTAATAAAGTTATGTTTTTAGATTTGGCCCAAAAAATAAAGAGAAATCCAGATAGCTTCTTTTTCAATAAACAAAAATAATGCTTTAATTTGATGTTGTAAAATAACTGATAACGATCATATGTTTTTGATTATCAGTGATGAGAATAATGTGATTTTTGATATAGAGATTGAAAAGATTGAGAACTTTTTCGCGTATCACTCATATTTTCTTATCAAATTTTTTGAAAAATTATATAAAGCAAAAAAATAAATTCTGTTAAGTTATTAGCATTTATAATGAGTTTTTTATTTTCCAGTTTTGTGATTGTTTTTGCATTTAACAATGCATTAACAACATGTGTGGTCCATTTTAAAGTTTTGTTTAAAATTACATAAGTAAGTTCTATTTTGATTTGTTATTGCATCGCTCGTATTGATGTATAACAAAAGCGTTTGAGACAATATAAGATCACAAGAATAAATTTTTAATTGGGTATATAAACTACCGATTGCTTACAGATAAAAAAATCTATGCATATCAAAGTTACGTAAGTTTTTTCTCTTCAAAATGTGTATTTGAGTTAATTTTTGTGATTGATAGCTTTGCTACGATGAAAATACTTGTGAGTTTATTGGTATTCATTAGATACCTATGAATTTTACATATCGATTCAAAAATATAGAATAATATAATTTTACGATTATTGTGGAGTTCATTTTGATAAACTGAAAAACATAATGCTGAGCATTACAAATATTTGCAAAAATGCTTTTATTAGGTGTTATTTTGTTTCTTTATAGTTTACATTTTTTATCTTTTTAACCTTGGTTATAGAGAGAATTTGTATTCATTATTTATTTCTCTATTTTATTTTGAATGCGTGGAGCACTATTAATATCAAAAAGTAATGATCGTGGAAGATAATGAGCTTAAACTGAAGTTATTCTGCGATTCTGTAGAAACGAATTGTCGTAAAATCGTTGAAATGTTTAATGGCTTTATGGATTAAAGTTGGCGGTTTCATCAATATTATCTCTTATCTTATCTCGTTTAGCTTTTCTAATCAAAGAGCGAAATTTTTGTTTACGCTAAATTTTTACTCGGTTAGCTATTTCCTCTCAACATACAATAAGAAAAAAAAATTAGCTTACTGTATGCTAGCAATATAAAAATCCATTATGTGTAATAAAAAAAGACAATTTAGTAATATTTTTTATGTTGTGATTTAAAAATGTTGTGATTAAGAAAATCAATAGTTTTGAAGAAAAAATACAATTTAAACAATAATATAATCATATTATTGTAATAAAATTTTATCATCTAATCAGTCAGCTTAAAACAAAAATAGAATAATTGACAAAACAAATTAAATATGGAAAGAATAAAAATATAATACAAAATGATAATTATTTTTGTATTATATTATCATTCTCTTCTCAGTAGGAAAATATGAATCATCGGTAGATGTTGTGATGTTTTCTATTTAGAGAGTAAGGTTTTATTAAATATTGTAATAGGTTATTATAATGAGAATATTTAAACATTGTATATCATGTGTTGTTGCAGTAGCTATTTTCTTTTCACAAGTTTTAGGAGCCAATGCCGATTCTTTAAATGGTAGATTTCAAAACGCTGATTTTATTTCTGTAATGAAACAAGATAATAGAGTTATTAAAACTGTTAAGGCGATTATTAGTCAATTTTCGGAACAAAGCAGAGAAAAAGATGTCCAAAAGGTGGCTGGTTTGATAGGAATGGAGCCAGCGATTTTTGGTTTAATCGCATTTCTTGTATATTTCTTTACTAGAAAGCCACCGGATCCTAGAAAAAGCGCAGGTGAAAAAGCATTCACTGCTTTTACTCGAAGTGCATGGGCTCTTAATTAAAAATGTTGATTTGATGAATTTTAAATTATTCTATTTTTGAATCTTTTATAATTAATAAACCGTGATTTCTAATCACGGTTTAGCTATTTTTATATTTATTAATATGCCCATTAAGCTTTAAGTTTTTAGGCTGTACTCTTTTTTTAATATTATTACAGAAATACTTTATTGGACATAATATAGTCTTTTTGAGGTTTAAAATTTTTAATCATTTTATCTTGGTTAGAAAGAATGTGTATTTATTTCTATTTCTCTAAGTCGTAGAATTATATTAATGTTAGAAAGTTAGAATCTTGAAAGACAATGAACTTTATTAAAATTATTCCACGTTCTTGTAGAAACGAATGGCTGTGAAATCTTTGAAATGTGTAATGGCCTTATGGCATTAGATTTGCCGCGTTCACCAAAGTTATCCCTTATCTTACTTAATTTAGCTTTTTCAATCAAAGAGCTAAGTTGATACTTACGCTAATTTTTGCTGGGAAAACTATTTCTTCTCAATCTATACTAAGAAAAAATTATTTTAACAGAATATTTCAATAAAATATTTTTTTGTTTTTTGTAAATTTTAAAAATACTTATCTTACTATATTATACAAAAAATAAAAAACATTACGTGTAACTAAAAAACAATATATTGATATTTTTATGTTATAATATCTAATAATATTTATGATAATAAAGATAAAATTATAATAAAAACAATAAAATAATTTTATTTTAATACATTTTTGCCATTAAATTATACATTATTAAAACACGAATAAAATAATTGACAATATTAAAATAAACATGTAACGGATATATTGTAAATGTAATATAATATAAAATTAACAATTAAAATAAAACTGTTAATTAAATTTTGTATTATATTTTTTGTTATTAGAAGATAAATATACTTTATCGATAGATGATGTAATGTTTTCTATTTAGAGGGGGCGGTAAAGAAAATTTATTTTATTAAATATTGTAATAGGTGTTTATGATGAAAATATTCAAGCATTGTATAGTATGTTTTGTTGCAGTAGCTATTTTCTTTTCACAGGTTTTAGGAGCCAATGCTGATTCTTTAAATGATAGATTTCAAAATGCTGGTTTCATTTCTGTAATGACACAGGAAAATAGAGTTATTAAAGCTGTTGATATGATTATTAGCCAGTTTGGAGGACAAGGGGCTGAGAAAAATGTCCAAAAAGTCGCGGGTTTAATGGGGATGGAGGCAGCGATTTTTGGTTTAATCGCATATCTTGTATATTTCTTTACTAGAAAACCGCCGAGTCCTAACAGAGAGACAGGTGGAAGAGCATTCGATGCTTTTGCTTATAGTGCATGGGCTTTGAATTAAAAGATAATTCCTTGATGAACTTTGAATTATTCTGTTGTTGAATATTTTATATTAAATAAACCGTGATGTTTAATCACGGTTTATTTATTTTTTACTTTTAATAATATGGTAAATTTATCCTTTAATATCATTAAGATATTGTTGGGGGATGGCAGTATAGGGGACATTAAATTTAAATAATCAGCTGCTTTTTAAAGTTAATTAAATTTTTTCTCTTCAAAATACGCATTTGAGCTAAGTTTGTATTTGATATTTTTTCTATGATGAAAATGCATATGCTGGAATTGAGATATTCATAAACGGTGCGTATTCACTCAAAAATATAGGGTAATACAATACTTATGGTTATTGTGGATTTTATGCTGATGAACTGAATAAGTATAGCGATGCGTCTTACAAACATTTGTAAAAAATGCTTTTATTGGAATCTTTTAATCTCTTTGTGGTTTACAATTCATTTTATCATTTTATCTTAAGCAAAGAGAATGTGGATTCATTTCTATTTCTCTATTTTATTTGAGAAGGGTGGAGTTATACGAATGTCAAAAAAAGTCATGATCGTGGAAGATAATGAGCTTAATATGAAGTTATTCCGTGATCTTGTAGAAGCGAGTGGTTATGAAACTGTTGAAACGCGTAATGGTCTTATGGCATTAGATTTGGCGCGTTCATCAATGCCATCTCTTATCCTTGTGGATATCCAGTTGCCAGAGGTCTCTGGAATAGATGTTATTAAACAATTAAAAGAAGATGAAGAACTTCGATCAATCCCTGTTGTTGCTGTAACAGCTTTTGCTATGAAAGGCGATGAGGAGCGAATTCGTGCCAGTGGATGTGAAGAATATATGTCAAAGCCTATTTCTGTTCCTCATTTTATCACAATGGTAAAACATTTTGTGGACTAAAGCTTGTTAAGTGATGATAGAAAAAAATATTGAAAAGCTTATAAAATTGCTAAAGTTTTCGTGCAAATATTTTTCTGCTTTAGCACGTGGATATATTCAAGTTAGTAAAACAGATTTTAAAAATTGAAACTGAAGTTTCGAGATTTTTCGGTTTATTTTCTTGCCTTTTATCTTAAGAGAGGAGGTTGTTTTGCATTTTTGTTTTTTCTAATCGGTATAGATTTGTTCCTACATTCATCTAAAAGTCTGTTTTAGTAGGGGAAAAAGCCTCGGTTTTGTCCGAGGCTTTATGCATTGTACAAAAATTGAAATTAACGCTTTGAGAATTGGAAAGAACGACGTGCTTTTGCTTTACCGTATTTTTTACGTTCAACAACGCGGCTATCACGGGTAAGAAAACCACCTTTTTTCAAGATTGAGCGAAGTTCTGGTTCATAATAGGTTAAAGCTTTGGAAATGCCATGGCGCACTGCACCGGCTTGTCCGGAAAGACCACCGCCTGCAACGGTTGCAATAATATCAAACTGGGTATCCCTATTTGTTGCAACAATTGGTTGACGAAGAATCATTCTAAGAACAGGACGAGCGAAATATTTGTCAAATTCCTTATTGTTGATTGTGATTTTTCCAGAACCTGGTTTAATCCATACGCGTGCAACAGCGTCTTTACGCTTTCCTGTTGCATAAGCACGTCCTTGTGAATCAAGCTTTTGCACGTGGACAGGAACAACATTTTCATGTGTTTCTGTAATACTTGTTACTATGCTAAGCTCAGAAAGAGAATTAATTTCAGCCATAATCAAGCAATCCTTTTGTTTTTGCGGTTTAAAGCACCAACGTCAAGAGATTCAGGCTGTTGTGCTTCATGTGGATGTTGGCTTCCAGCGTAAACACGTAGATTCTTCAATTGACGGCGACCAAGAGGCCCTCGAGGAATCATGCGCTCTACTGCTTTTTCAATAACGCGTTCGGGAAAACGCCCCTCAAGAAGTTGACGTGCTGTACGTTGTTTGATTCCACCAATATAGCCGGTATGCCAATAATATTTTTTATCCGTATATTTTTTGCCAGTGAGAGCTATTTTATCTGCATTAATGACAATAACGTTGTCACCATCATCAACATGTGGAGTAAATGTAGCTTTATGTTTGCCACGTAAGCGGTTAGCAACAAATGTGGCAAGACGACCCAAAACAAGGTTTTCTGCGTCAATAATAACCCATTTTTTCACCACTTCAGTTGGCTTTTGTGAAAAAGTTGCCATAGAAGTATCCTTTATTAGAACCCTTTTAATATAAGGGAATTTTTACTGTTTTGCGTTGAAAATTGTTACCATAGCGAAATATTTAACGCATACTACTTGCTCTGATATAATGTCTTTTGATTGACGTCAAGAGAAAATAAAAACTTTATAAAACAACATGTTATGAGAAAGGTATTATAATACCCCATTAAAAGAAGTTTGTAGACCATTTAAACTTAAAATGAATGTTGCAAAAAACTATTTTATCTTTAACGCATGATTGTATTTTATTGTTCTTCATTATAATATAAGAAATAATGCAGTGGTCTCGTTATTTTCTCAATGTTGAATCTTCTGCTTGTGGTCAAGCTTGGTTAGATGCCCTTGATGTTCAAGGGATAAATAATGCGCGCGCTATTTCTCAAAAATTTGGCTTTCCAGATCAGTTAGCTCGAGTACTTTCAGCAAGAGATGTGGATGAAGCTGAGGCTGTTGCTTTTATTAATCCAACATTACGTACGCTTATGCCTGATCCAGAAAGTTTTAGGGATATGCAATGCGCTGCAGAGCGTATTGTTAAGGCTCTTCTCAATCAAGAACAGGTTGCTGTTTTTGGTGATTATGATGTTGATGGTGCTTGTTCATCGGCACTCATAGCGCGTTTTTTTCGTTATTTTGGTATTGAAGTCAAAATTTATATTCCTGATCGTATTGTTGAAGGCTATGGTCCGAATGAACAAGCAATGAGGATGCTTGTGCAAGAAGGCGCTCGGTTAATTATCACTGTTGATTGTGGCGCAAACAGTCCTGATGCCGTAAAAGCAGCGAGGCTTGCTGGTGCTGATGTTGTGATTTTAGATCATCATCAAATGTCAGAGATTCATCAAGAAGCCGTTGCTCTTGTCAATCCTAATCGCCCTGATGATTTTTCTAAACAGGGGCATTTATGTGCAGCTGGCGTTGTTTTTGTTACGTTAGCTTGGGTTCATCATTTGCTGCGGAAAAAACAATTCCAAGGGCAGCTGCCTGATCTTTTAAGTATGCTTGATCTTGTTGCATTGGCAACCATATGTGATGTCGTTCCATTACAGGGGGTTAACCGTGCTTTTGTGATAAAAGGGCTTCAAGTTGCTCGTTCTATGCATAATCTAGGAATAACAGCTTTAACAAAGGTTGCACGAATAGGGGAGCCGCTTAATAGTTTTCACTTAGGTTTTTTGTTAGGCCCTAGAATTAATGCAGGAGGGCGCATTGGTGATCAAGCTTTGGGAGCACGTTTGCTTAGCTGTGAGAATAAAGATGAAGCGGACAGAATAGCAGAACAATTAGATCGGCTTAATCAAGAACGCCAAGAAATGGAGAACATTCAATTAGCACAAGCGGAATCTTACATTACTTCTCTTTATCAAGATCAAGAAATACCATTATCGCTTGTAATTTCACATAAAGAATGGCATCCGGGAATTATTGGTATTCTTGCTTCCCGTCTCAAAGAGCGTTTTTTTTGTCCTGTTTTTGCTATTGCTTTGAAAGAAGATGGAAATGGCGTAGGGTCGGGACGCTCAATTAATGGTATAGATTTAGGAGCACTCGTTCGTGAAGCTGTTACATTAAATTTATTAGAAAAAGGAGGGGGACATAGTATGGCAGCAGGAATTACAATTCAATCAATAAAAATTGAAATTTTTCGAAAATGGCTAGAAGAAAAAGTTTCTTTAATGGTTTCACAGTTGCGTGCAAAAAAATCTCTTAGTATAGATGGTTCTCTTTCTGCTTCTGGTGTTAATGAAGCGCTGTTTGAATTGCTTGAAAAAGCAGGGCCATTTGGGGCAGGGAATGCAACACCTGTTTTTGTTCTTCCCTCTCATCGACTGGTGAATCTATCTGAAGTTGGTAAAGGACATCTTCGCCTCATTGTATCTAATGTTGAAGGAAAAAAACTGCAAGGAATTGCTTTTCGTGCTGTAGGGACATCGCTTGGTGATTTTCTTTTTGAAAATATTGGTGAAATGATTCATTTAGCTGGTCATCTTAGTTTGAATTATTGGAATGGAACGATCAATCCGCAGCTGCGCGTGATTGACGCAGCCGCAGTGGTTTGAAAGGGATATTTTTTACATTAGATGTCTAGATTAGAAGCAAAAGTAGAATTTTCTTGTATGAAACGAAATCGTGCTTCTGGTTTTGTTCCCATGAGACTTTCTACAGTCTTTTTCGTTTCTTGCATTTCCACGGCATCAATAGAAACACGAAGCAATGTACGTTTTTGAGGATGCATAGTCGTTTCTTTAAGTTGTTCTGCGCGCATTTCACCCAGCCCTTTAAAACGCCCGATTTCTATTTTAGCTTTTCCAGTAAATTCAGTTTTGAGCAATTCATCCTTATGAATGTCGTCACGAGCATAAGCAACTTTTCCTCCTTGCGATATTCTATAAAGGGGAGGGACGGCGAGATATAAATGTCCCTGATGAATAAGGTCAGGCATTTCTTGAAAGAAGAAGGTAATGAGCAGTGACGCAATATGAGCACCATCAACATCAGCATCTGTCATGATGATAATACGTTCATATCTAAGATCTTTTTCACGATACTTGGAGCGTGTTCCACATCCAAGAGCAAGGATAAGATCGCTAATTGTTTGGCTTGAGTTCATTTTTTCATGTGCAGCACTGGCGACATTTAAGATTTTACCACGAAGAGGTAAAATTGCTTGGTTTGCTCTATTTCTTGCTTGTTTAGCAGATCCTCCTGCAGAATCCCCTTCAACAATGAATAGTTCAGCACCCACAGCATGGTTCTGGCTACAATCTGCAAGTTTACCGGGCAGACGTAATTTGCGGACAGCAGTTTTTCGACTTATTTCTCTATCTTGGCGTCGTCTAACACGTTCTTCAGCACGTTCAATAACCCAATCGAGAAGTTTTGTTGCTTCTTGCGGGGAATTTGCTAACCAATGATCAAAAGGATCGCGGATTGCATTCTCAACGATACGCTGTGCTTCAATGGTTGCTAATCGATCTTTTGTTTGTCCAACAAATTCAGGGTTACTGATAAAGACTGAAAGTATTGCGGCTGTTGAAATCATAATATCGTCAGACGTAATAATCGCTGCGCGCTTGTTTCCTATTAACTCAGCGTAGGATTTCAATCCACGCAAAAGAGCTTGACGTAATCCTATTTCGTGCGTTCCGCCTTCTCCTGTAGGAATCGTATTGCAGTAAGATTGCACACAAGAATCACCACCATGCCAAGCGATAGCCCATTCAACGGAGCCATGGCCATTATTGTGTTGTGTTTTGCCAGAAAAAATTTCTGACGTTACTCGATATTCATCTTTTAGTGACGCAAGTAAATAGTCTTTAAGCCCATTGGGAAAATGAAAAACAGCTTTTTCAGGAATATTTTTTGCGCCTTCAAGTATGACGGGATCACAAGTCCAGCGAATTTTTACGCCACCAAAAAGATAGGCTTTGGAGCATGTCATCTTATAGATTTTTTCTGGATCAAAAGCTGCTTTTTCACCAAAAATTTCATGATCAGGATGAAAACGAACGCGCGTACCACGACGATTATAAACATCTCCCAGATCTTCCAATCCAGATTGAGGAATACCGCGTGAGAAACGTTGGCGGTACAGTTTTCGTTCTCGTGCAACTTCAACTTCCATATCATCAGAAAGAGCATTGACGACAGAAATTCCTACTCCATGAAGTCCACCTGCAGTTTGATAAGCCTTTCCATCAAATTTTCCCCCGGAGTGGAGTTGTGTCATAATAACTTCAAGAGTAGATTTCTCAGGCATTTGAGGATGATTTTCGACAGGAATACCGCGTCCATTATCTGTAACGGTTATATAACCGTTCCTATCTAATGAGACCTCAATAGAATCTGCATAACCCGCAACAGCTTCATCCATCGCGTTATCAATAATTTCGGCAAATAAATGATGAAGCGCTTTACTGTCTGTTCCACCAATATACATTCCAGGGCGTAAACGCACGGGCTCTAAACCCTCAAGAACTCGAATAGAGAGGGCATTATAGTCATCTTCTTGCGTATCTTTTGCACTTTTTCTTGAAATCATCGCTTTTGATTTCATTGGAGGCTGCAGAGTGTTTTCTTTTGTATTTACCCGAGATTGGGCTTTATTTAAAACACTAAAAAGATCCTTTTTGTTATCGCTCATAGCGTTTAACTATCTACCTCATAAAATAAAATATTTATTAAAATAATTTTATGCCTGTTTTTTATTTAAAAATCAATGCACTTAGAAAACATCAATTGTTGGACCAAAAATTTGTTCAAAAGCGTGTTTGAGAGCGATATCAATATCATGCATTGCTACAGGGCAACCTAGATCAAGAAAGCTCGTTACACCGTGGTTTGTAATTCCACAAGGAACAATTCCTGAATAATGGGCTAAATTAGGATTAACATTGATAGAAACTCCATGAAAACTTATCCATTTTCGCACTCGAATGCCAATAGCTGCAATTTTATCTTCGGAAGAAAGATCATTTTGTTTTGATGGGCAATGAGATTGTTTAACCCAGACACCAACGCGATCTTCTCTGCGTTCGCCTTTAATATTAAAGTTTGCAAGCATCTGTATGATCCATTCTTCTAATGCACTAATGAAAGCACGAATGTCTTGTTTTCGGCGTTTAAGATCAAGCATGATATAAGCAATACGCTGTCCTGGACCGTGATATGTAAATTCACCTCCACGTCCTGCTTCATAAACAGGGAATAAATTAGGCGCCAAAAGATCTTTTTTATTTGCACTCGTCCCCGCTGTATAAAGGGAAGGGTGTTCAAGAAGCCAAACTTGTTCATGCGCGGTTTTTGCAAGAATTTTTTCTACACGTTCTTGCATATAACGCAGAGCTTCAGGATACTCAACTAGATGATCACTTATCTTCCATTCAACGGGTGGATTTCCTAGAATTGCATTAAAATGATGTGATAAGTGATTACGATCCGTATGTTTCAATTCAAATGTCATTGGTAATATTTATCTTGATGTTTGAGTTTATATTGTAATCAATAAAAGTGATTACAGAGTAAGGTATAGAATTGTTGAATAAAAGAGAATACGTTCATAAATTTTATCTTAAGAAGATTTGCTACGCTTAAAAATCCACGTTCCTTTTACCATCTTCCTGTTGCACCGCCCCCACCTGATGATCCACCACCACCCCTAAAGCCCCCTCCACCTCGAGGACCACCGAACCTTCCACCAGGATATCTGCCACCGGCACTTAAGTTAAGAAACCAAGGTGTGAAGATGATCCCCAGCCAGAGATACTTTTGTGGACCCACTTTTTTACCAAAAATCATTGCAAGAATAGGAAGACCAAACATTATAAAAAAGGCTAAAAACATAATTGCATTGATTACCATTTCTTCTTTTTCAGCTTGTTTACGTTGTTCTTCAACGATTTTAGCTTTTTCTTTGATACGAAAAGTAAAATCAGAATTACTTTCTGTAATAACTTTGATAATTGCATCAACTGCTTCAGCAATTCCTTTTTGATAATTTCCTTCGCGAAAATTAGGAATCATGAAGCTATTAATAATGACAGAGGAAAGAGCGTCTGTTAGCTCTCCTTCCAAACCATATCCTACTTCGATACGTGCTGTGCGTTCATTCGGTGCAATGACCAGTAATACACCATTATTGATCTTCTTTTGGCCTAATCCCCATGTACGAAAAAGAGAATTGCTGTATGTTTCTATATCATTGCCCGAAAGAGTAGGGAGTGTCACAAGAACAATTTGATCTCCCGTTTTCTCTTCGAGTGCTGCCAGTTTTTTTGTCAAGTTTTCCTTGGTTGCATTATCGAGCAAATGAGCCACATCATTAACATAACCTGTTAAATGAGGAAATTTTATTTGCGAACAAGCGATACTTCCCAATGCAGCAACTAAATACAGAGAGCAGATAAAAGCCCATAATTGTGGAAATACAATACGTTGCAAAGAGTATCGAAATGATTTCATTAATTAAAATTAACCTTTGGTGTTTGTTGGCTATCAGTATCGATGGTAAAAGTTGGCATAGGTTTAGCATCACGAAACCATAATTTTGCCCAAATCATCGTCGGCATTGTTTTGAGTGCAGTATTGTAGGCACGTACTGTTTCAATATAATCGCGGCGCGCAACGGAAATACGGTTTTCTGTTCCTTCTAATTGTGATTGAAGAGCAAGAAAGTTCTGGTTTGCTTTAAGATCCGGATAGTTTTCAACAACAGCCATAAGTCGCGAAAGTGCACTTGATAAATTTGCTTGATTTTTGAGATATTGCTGCATAACTTCTGGATTATTCAACATATCTGCATTAATGTTGACTTGCGTTGCTTTAGCACGTGCTTCAATTACATTTGTGAAAACGCTTTGTTCATGAGCTGCGTAAGCTTTAACTGTTTCTACAAGATTGGGGATGAGATCTGTACGACGTTGATATTGATTGAGCACTTCACTCCATGCTGCATGTGCTTTTTCTTCATTTGTTGGTATCGTATTAAATCCGCACCCACTTAAAAATGGCACTAACCATGCCAAAAAAATCACAATTGAAAATTGTTTTAATATTTTAAACATTGAAATTGAAGAAGTTTGTACATTTAACATAAAGATGTCTCCACAGATATTTTATGTATTATTATGTATTATATAGGGTTTATTTTCTTGGTGGAAAGTATTTTGAACTTTATAAACAGGCGTATTTATCAATAAATTGATATCTCTTTGCGTTTTAGGTACGCTTAAGTGACTCGTTGATATTAAAATAATAATGGTAATATAGATGTCATCTTATAAAAGTTCAATAATATTTATATCAATTATTATTACAGAAAAAGATATTATTTTCGTATTTCACAACGTGCAGATCACAATTGGAAAAGGAAAAAATGTAAGTATCAATCTTATGGAAAGATAGAAGGTAAGGGCAGTTCTTATTTTCACTCCTTTAGAAGTTATGTTTAATAGATTGGACAAAAAAGGCTTTTTAACTATGTATGGTAGTAATTGTGAAGGAGGCGGAAAATCCTGTGATAGAAGGTGTTCAACGGCAAAGTGAAAAGTTTGATGGATTGGCTAATGATTATGATCATTATCGTCCTCGCTACCCCCTCACTTTATTTAAAACCATGCTCCATTCTTTTAAGAACAAAAAGCATTTGTCCATTGTGGATGTGGGTGCTGGGACAGGCATCGCATTAGAGGGAATTGTTAAATTTTTAGGAAATGAGCACCAATATCATGCTATCGATGTATCGGCAGATATGATTAAGCAGGGGCGAAAAAAATTTCCTACGGTGCAGTGGTATCAGGGCCGTGCCGAAGACCTATTGCCTCAAATTGGCGAGGTTGATCTTGTCATTGCAGCGCAAGCGTTTCAGTGGATGGATCGTCCCAAGTTGCTTTGTTCTGTTTCAGATCAACTTCGAGTCAATGGTGTCATGGCGGTTATTCAAAATAATCGCGATTTCAAGCATAGCGAATTTCTAGAGGCTTATGAGACATTGTTAGAAAAAATGAGTCCGAACTATTCCCGTTATTATCGTAATTTTGATTTTTTACAGGAAATGAGTGATGGCTTTGGGGTAGATCCAGAAAAGATTTTTTTTCATACGCATAATTGGACGATGATGATCCCATCTGAAGCTTTTATTGGAATGAGCCGCTCTTCAACGCAAGCGCAACGCGCTATTGCTTGCTATGGGGAAGAATATTTGCGGCAATTGGTCTCATTGATAAAGAAATATGAAGTGCAAGGCAATTTGGAGCTTTTGTATCGAAGTGAGCTCTATATGTATGCGGGATAATCTGATATCGATGATTACTTTTGCTCTTTTAGCACATCAGAGTAGGCGGTATTCAGGAAATTAACGCCTTATTAAGGCAGATTTTGAGGGGGACGGTTTTTTTCTTCAGCATTCACGTTGACATCTTATTACGTCTGATTTTCATTGTTCACTTGATATGAGAGAGTTTAAATAGAAAATTTATGCACTGCATTATAGTATTGAAGCGCTTTCTTTACTGCAGTTTAACAACAGATTATTTTATAAAATAAGAAGAGGTAGATTGAATAGAAATATTTGATAATTCTTTGTTTTTATGATTGTTTTTTATTATTAAATGAGAGTGTTTTTAATAAATTTTGACAAAAACAACTGAAAAAGTATAAAAATTATCATAATCAGAAATTTGTAGTAAAAAAGGTAATGGCTTGGAAGCACCTTTAAAAAACAACTCATTTTGAAATTATCTCTAAATTCAGATTCAATATAACAAAAAAGTAAAATATAAATATGTTATATGGAGCATTTCTCTTTTTTAAAGATATAATATAAAAACAATATGTTAATTAAATTTTTTGATATAAGAAAACTTCTTTTATTTTTATTTTAAATAACGGGTTAGGGCGAGTCTTGTGTGGTTTTATTGAAGATGTGCTTTTTAGGTTTAAATCTGGCGCTTTAAATACAATTTTAGAAGTAGCAAAAAAGCTCAATTTCTTCTCTGTTGTGATGTGTTGAATAAGTTTTTTCATTTTCTATAGAGTTTAATTTTTGCAATCATGATAGATTGTGACAGCTATCTGTCTAAGATTTTTATAAGTTTAGTAGGAATAGCTTAATGATAAATCTATTGAGTTCTCCATCTTTACGCGTCATAAAAGAATAAGCCTGCACTATCACACACTTTGTCATCTCCCAATGTTGCGACAGCTCTTGACACGGCTCATAAGAGGAGTAGTCCTTTTTTTTACAGTTTTATCTATACGCCAATTTCGCTTATGACGTGCAAGCGAATGGTGTTGATTGATTCAACATACACAGATTTGGAATGAGAGAGTCTTAAGATATTCCGCTCTCTCATTTAATATGAATCAAGCTAGATTATAATTATAAATTAATGCGTTATCTATTTTTGAAATCCATGACCTTAGTTGTGTTTGTCAATATTTCATTTTCATTTATCGTCAACTATTCTACTTTTGAATAATAACTCCATTATAAGGAATACCTTTAAAAAAGTATTCTCGCTTTAAAGAGTCGTTATAGTTTTTTTGTTTTATAGAAGCATCAATAATGCTAAACATTATACTTTGATAAAAAAAGAAAGTAAATTATGACTATTATACTGAAACCGAGCGAGGTGACGCTTAGTGAACTTGCGGCTATTTATTTTAATGGTGAAGTGAGTAAACTTCATAATGACACGCATTTAGCTATCGAGAAAGGGGCACTGCGCATTGCTGAAATTGCTGCTGGAAGTGAGCCTGTGTACGGTATTAATACTGGTTTTGGGAAGTTGGCTTCCATTAAAATTGATGCGGACGATGTTACTGTTTTACAGAGAAATCTTATTTTGTCCCATTGTTGTGGGGTAGGAGAACCTTTAGCTGAAAATATTGTGCGTTTGATAATGAGCTTAAAGCTTATCTCTTTAGGAAGAGGAGCTTCAGGAGTTCGTCTAGAATTGGTAAATTTGCTGGAAAATATGCTTGCAAAGGGCGTCATTCCTGTCATCCCTGAAAAAGGGTCTGTTGGTGCTTCAGGTGATCTAGCTCCACTTGCTCACATGGCGGCTGTTATGATGGGAGAAGGGGAAGCATTTTTTCAAAATATTCGTATGAGTGGAGCTGTTGCATTAGAGAAAGCGGGATTGTCCCCTATTATTTTAGAGGCAAAGGAAGGTCTAGCTCTTATTAATGGGACTCAAACATCAACAGCCCTTGCACTTGCCGGTCTTTTTCGAGGTTATCGGGCATTGTGTGGTGGATTGTTGGCAGGGGCCTTGACGACAGATGCCATCATGGGATCAACGGCGCCATTTCATCCTGATATTCATATTTTACGAGGACATTATGGGCAGATTGCCGTATCGAAAACATTAGAAAAGCTTGTAGAGGATTCAGAAATTCGTGCAGCACATTTACGGGGTGATGAGCGTGTACAAGATCCTTATTGTATACGTTGCCAGCCACAGGTCATGGGGGCATGTTTTGATATTTTGCTGGCAGCAGCAAAAACACTGATTATTGAAGCAAATGCTGTTACAGATAATCCATTGATTTTAAGGAATGGTGAAGTTGTATCAGGTGGGAATTTTCATGCTGAACCTGTAGCGTTTGCTGCTGATCAGATTGCTCTTGCTTTATGTGAAATAGGATCTATTTCTCAACGGCGTATTGCTCTTATGGTTGATCCAGCAGTTTCTTATGGACTTCCAGCTTTTTTAGCGCATAATGCGGGTCTTAATTCAGGTTTTATGATTGCTGAAGTAACAGCGGCAGCTTTAATGTCTGAAAATAAGCAAATGGCCCATCCTGCTTCCGTTGATTCAACCCCAACTTCAGCCAATCAAGAAGATCATGTTTCAATGGCTTGTCATGGAGCTCGTCGGTTATTGGTAATGAGCGAAAATCTTTTTACACTTATTGGCATTGAAACGCTTGTTGCAGCACAAGGAATTGAATATCGTGCACCTTTAAAAACAAGTACTTTTTTGCAATCTGTTATGGAATGTTTACGCAAAAATGTTGCTTCTCTTAAGGAAGATCGCTATCTGGCTCCAGATCTTCATCAAGCACATATACTTGTGCGTGAAGGGCACTTATTATCTGTTTTACCAGAAACAATTTTTCCTTCATTAAGTTTTCAATAATATTTGTTTTAAGGACAATGATGAAGGGCGGATATTGAATTTTGAAACTTTCTCATATGAAAATATAGAAGATCAATACTATATTTGAATTATTTAATGAATTATGTATATATATGTTATTTATAGTCAACTAGATATTTTATTATTTTATAGGGATCTGATTTAGCATCATAATTTTATAGAAACTATAAATTTAAAGTACCTATACTTTCTGATTTCTATCAGAAATTTTAATCTAAGTTAAATAATATTCACAAATTATATGTTGTAATATTATATTTTTATAAGTACAAATTATAATATATGTATTATATTAAGTAAAAATAAAAAAATTATTGTAGATTCTTCTTATTTGTTAATACTTTATGAATTTTATATTTCATTTTTGATATTTTAAATAAAAAAGGAGAAAGAAATGTTTAAAAGTGCTAGATTATGTGTATCAATAACAGTTATTTTTTTCTCTCAAATTCTTGAGATTCATGCAAATTGTAGGAGAGGTGGCTTTCCAGAGGAAGTTTTCATTACAATAGTGGCCCAAGAGAAGGAGCCTCTGATTTTAGCGAAAAACAAAGATTTTATTGCTATCTCAGGGCAAAATCCTGAAGATAAGGAGAATACTATCATTAGGCCAACAGTCAAAGATTCTATTTTTAGCGCATATTTTTTTTCCATTGGAAAGTTTATCTTTAAGACAGTTGGAGTCCTTAAAAGATGGGTTGTAAATACAATTTCTCATACTTTTGAAGGCTTGCGAGATTCGTATTATCATTGATTGAGCTATTCAATTGGCGTAAAAAGTTTGCTTTGTGGGCTCAAAGAGAGTTTTCTTAAAGTAACAAAAAATTAATTGTACGCATAGTTAATGCGTTTGTTATGAAGTTTTAGGCTTCTATTTCCGTGCACGGAAATAGAAGCCTAAAAGTTTAGATTACATTAAGATTAATTTTCTCTGTAAAAAACTAGAGAATACGAAATGAATTAAATGACAATTATAAAAAAATTCATTATCACTTTATTTAAATAAAATAATACGAAATTGCAGGCTATAAAAGCTGAGTAATTCGCAATAAAAGTATTTTTTATTGTTTAGAACAAAGTGTTTGACGGGCTGGTCTTCGATGTTTTTTGAAATATATTTGTGAAAGAAACATGAGGCTTTATTTATCATAAAGCTGTTATCGTTGTGTGGATTGTCAGCATTTCAAAAAGTAAGGAAAGAAATGGCAATAAATAAACTGAAAAGAGGGATGAGTAAGCGCCAAGTTATTTTTTTAGCTCTTGGCTCTGCTATTGGAACAGGTCTTTTTTATGGGTCTGCACAGGCAATTAAGCTTGCGGGTCCCAGTGTTTTGATTGCCTATTGTATTGCTGGTTTAGCTATTTTTATGGTTATGCGGGCTCTAGGAGAGATGATACTTCATAATCCCTTACCTGGTTCTTTTGCTCGTTATGCGGCAAATTACATATCACCATTAGCAGGTTTTTTAACGGGATGGACATACGTATTTGAGATGATTCTTGTTGGTTTGGCTGATATTACAGCTTTTGCGACTTATATGGGGTTTTGGTATCCTGATGTTGCTCCTTGGGTATGGGCACTGAGTATTACATTAATCATCACAGGTATTAATTTAGCTGCTGTAGAAGTCTATGGTGAACTAGAGTTTTGGCTATCTTCTATTAAAGTTATCGCTATCATTGCGATGATTATTTTAGGAATAGCAATTATTTTTTTTGGGTGGGGTGAAGGTGCAAATTTTTCTACCGTTACTGTTCATAATTTATGGAAAAATGGTGGACTTTTTCCCAATGGTTGGTTTGGTTTTTTAGCTTGCTTTAGTGTTGTTGTTTTTGCTTTTGGTGGCATAGAAATTATTGGCATGGCAGTCATGGAAGTTCAAAACCCTCATCAAACGATTTCAAAGGCAATTAATTCTACTCCAGTTCGTATTTTGCTTTTTTACGTCATGACGTTAGCTATTTTAATGTCTCTTTATCCTTGGAATGAGATTGGTCTTATGGATAGCCCTTTTGTATCTATTTTTGAAAATCTTGGGATTTCGTATGCAGCAAATATTTTAAATATTGTTGTTGTTACAGCGGCTATTTCAGCAATGAATAGTGGAATGTATGGTGCTTGTCGTATGATCCATGGTTTATCGCAGGAAGGTTATGCTTTAAAAAAGTTTCAATATTTATCAAAAAATGGTATACCAGTTTTTGTTATTTTGATGATCTTCGGTATCTTTCTTCTTGGTGCTGTCCTTAATTATTTTTACCATGAAAAGCTTTTTTTTCTTATTGCCGCAATGGCAACATTTGCGACAGTTTTTGTTTGGATGATGATTCTACTTTCACAATTTTTTATGCGAATTAAGATGCCTAAAGAAGCACAGAATGGTTTAAAATTTCCCATTCCATTTTGGCCAATAGGATCGATTTTTTCTATTTTATTTATGGTTTTTATTTTTATTCTGTTATGGTATTTTGATGAGACACGACCGGTTTTAATTATAGGTTTTAGTTGGATTGCTTGGCTTATTATTTGTTTCTATGCACTTAAACTTTATAATTTTAAGCAAAAGAAACAGCAATAAAATGTGAATAGAGATAAAGCTCAAAACAAATAGCTGATGTCATCAGGAAAACAGGTGTTTGATTGTTATTCTCTAAAGGTTAGAACAATCTAGATTGAAAAAATCTGCTCGTTATTATTTTGCTTTGGAAGTTTTGTGAGCCATTGCTTACGGTAACGACCAAATCATATAAATATTAGGCATTTTTTGATGGTGAGCCCTGCAATCAATATTAAGTCTTTCAGGTAAAAATGCCTAATAGTGCAAATAGATTTTACCAGATACAAGATTATAGGCAGATATCTTTTTCTAAACGTATTAATGAAGTTCTGTTCCACAAGAGAAGTTATTGTAAGAATTGTTCTTTAAGCTCTTTAAAAAATTGGTTGTTTAAATTTTATTGTTTAGAAAAATACTATTGCTTTTAGAATCGAAGATAAAGTTCTTTATGTATTTTTTCTCAAAGAGGATTGGCGTTGGTAGAAAATAGTGGATAACAAAGTCATTAGAGGTATTGTATGATTGTATTTGCAAAAACTTTAATAAAGAGCAGCAAGGTATCACAATAAAATCTCATAGAAGAGTAAATTAAAGAGAACAATGAACGTGTGACAGTGTTACGACTCTTATTGTTATTGCGCTCACAATAGCAAGGATCAAACTTATTTTTTATAATATTGATACGAGAGTAATTTTTATCACAAGTGGAGGCGGACAAAATGCACTCCGCAACTGTATTGCGGTGCAAAATTATTCAATACTACCATAAAAGGTGCTCAAGAACACTACGATCAGCAAAAACAATCGTCATCAAGTGGCTTTTTGCATGAGAAATCGTCCGATAGTTCTTAATCGCATACCACAACGGTCTCCTCTATCCTTGGGGCGACGGGCAACATCGTGTTAGACGCACAAGGAGAAGCCAAGATTTCTGCTTCTCATCTGATTTCCGGTCAAGATATCAATGTAATGGGAGAAAGTATGACGATTGTTGGCATGACAGACCATCATAGCAGCCATTCACAGACGCATGAAACAGGTTTTTTGATGGGCATAGATATGACTTTGTAAGCCGATGGATTGGCGGTAATGGCTATACCTACGCGACAATACCTGCTGGTAGCAACTGGTGGACAGAATGGTGGAGAGTGATCATGAATCCCATAAGCTCCTATACTTGTCTTGGAGATGTGGGTTATAAATGCCAAAAGTTTTATGGCACATCTCATTTAGAACAAAAGCCTTAAATTAGATTATGGAGTAAAAAATGAAATAAACTTTAAAATTATTAAGTGCGATAACTCTATTGAGTATAGCCGGATGTCAGTTTAATAAAACTCCTGGAGGGTATTTGAGTGCGTGGGAAAAGCCAGGAGCAGATTTTACTGAGATAGGAAAAGCCCTGTTAGAATGTGGCATGCCAACACCTTATGATGTCGATCCAGAAAATAGAAAGCAGAGCATCAATGCAAAAGCAACAATTTATGCTTGCATGCTTCAATCAGGTTTTCGCTATAAAGATGAAGAAGTAGCAAGAGCGGGTGGGCCATGTTATACTTTTAGAGCCGAAAACTTACCCATTTGTCGTCCAGGCGCTGTGATCCCGAGGCCCAGTGTCAAGAAGCGCTTGAACAGCCCGTTTTGTAAAAAATATAAAAATGCACCTGAATGCAAACCTTAAGTTTTGTTGTTTGTGACGATAACAATTTCTACCTTCATGTTTCTCACGCTCGTGCGGGGATGGCTTAATTCAGCATGTCAATGCTAATTATTTATGGGGACCACAACTGTTGGCGCAATGATATAAAATATCTATTTTGGTTGTAATCAAAATATTGATAATAATTATAAGCATATCGTTGATAGAATATGGTTTTAGTAATAATTTTACCGTATTTTTGCTATAATAATTATGGCATAATCTTCGGAAAGATAAAATAATATAGGCTGCTAATGTTCATCATTGTTTTGGAAATAAAAAACAGCATGTATAATAGTTTATAGATTGTTTCGTAATATCAAAATTACTCAAGGATAGGAAAATGAAGCAGATTTTAAAATTATTAAGCGGGATAACCTTATTTGTTATGGCAGGATGTTACCCAGAGCAGCCTTCTCGAACAGCTGTAGATGCATGGGAAAAATCCGGTGCAGATCAGCTTGAGATAAAAAAAGCCCTGTTAGAATGTGGAATACAGCATCTTGATGGTCGTCTTGATACAGAAACAAGTATGGATGAAAAATTCAATGCAGAGGAGTCTGTGAATGCATGTATGATCCAAGCAGGTTTTCAAGATAAATTGGGAAGAATGAAGTGGTGTGAGAAATATGAAAATCTTCCAATTTGTCAGCCTGATGCAGTTATTCCTCAGCGAAGTGTAGAGAGGCGTTTGAATAGTCCTCATTGTAAAGAGCATGAAGAACAACCTGAATGTCAACCTTAAGTATTGAGACTGCTGTAATCAAAAATCCTTACATTCTTGTTTTTGCATGGGATGGGTGGGATTGTTTCTTCAATATCTATATGCTAACAAGAGTCATCTTGCGTGTGAGCAAATATTAGAAGACTTATCAGTCTTTCTATCGTAAATATTGAAGGAGGGGGAATGAAAAAAACATTGAAATTATTGAGTGCTATAATTTTATTAAGCACTGCTGGGTGTATTAGCAAACCTCCCCCATCGACATTAGAATTATGGGAAAAGCCCGGTGTCAATAAGTCCATGGTCCAACAAGCACTGTCAAAATGTGGTTGGAAACCAATCTACGCTTCTTCTGAAAATATGGATTCGCGTGCAAGTGATTTTGCAGCAGTTTATGAGTGCATGACTAAAGCAGGTTATCGGTACAAATTACAAGATTCAAAGGGAATCTATTTTTCATCAGCGCCGCGAAGTGATTCATTTTTAGTCAATTTAATGGTAGCAGGGTATCAGCAGGTTATGGACAATGATACTTTTGGTGTAACCAATTCGACAAAACAAGAGCGAGATTTGATGTTACGTTTTGAAAATGATAAAAAGCGCCAGAAAATAAAAAAAGATTTGCATAAGTGATCGCCAATAGTAGAACGTTGATTTTTAAAGCAATAATTGAATAAAAATATTAAACGGGAGAAGAGAGAAATATCGGTCTTTTGTCTCCAATGTAGTTATATTCATCAGCTACGAGATTAGCAATAGTGTTGTTGTCAGATGATGATAGCGGTGGATAGTGAGTTGTTGTTTAGAGAAATTTATTCAATATAAAGAATGGAAAATAATAGCTTTGCTAAAATATCTGCTTTAACGATAATCAACAGATAGCTTTCATAGAGCTGATTTTGATGAAATTTTATTTTGGTGTTTTTTAATTTCAGAATGGTGAGTGTTTTACTGTATTTAGATTTTATCAAAAGATCTAAAATATTACATTTATTAATTCAAATTTTTTTGTTAGATGTTTAGCATTTCTAATATAGAAATTATGTAGATTAGCTTATACATTAGTGTGCAATTTCTTGTTTTTTTGTTGTGGTTGAAGGAATAATGCGGTTATAGATTGCGTATACTGTATCTTATTTGTGCTGTGTTTTATTAAAACGTTTTAATCGTTTAATCTTAAAAGTTATTCTCATTTTGTTGTATTTTAATTTTTCGGTGGTGAGATAAATTGAATATTGGATCTCTTCAAAGTTCGCATTTTTCACGTTTTTTAAAAGATTGGTTTTTCGGCACTTTGTAATTGCAGTTTTCAGCGGTTTTTGAGATGCCTTCTTTAAAGGGATTGTCATCCTAAATGGTATTTTTAAACTTTTTGTTCTTTCTTTACATAAGACACAAAACATATTATTTAATGCTGTAATTTATCATAAAAAATAAAATAATTTTGTTTGTTTCATTCTTGTTATGTTTAATTTGTGGTTTATTTTTTTGCCAGCATTTTTTTGTTGAAAAAAGAAAGTTTTGAAAAACAATGATAGTCAAGGTATCTAACAATCACTTGTATTCGTGCGTTTTTACAGCAGCTATTTTTTCTTTTTTGTTAAATATAAATATTGAGGCACATTCTCATTCATATACATCACTGTCATGTGACAAAAACAAATTACCTTATGAATGCAGTGATGGTTCAAAGCATACAATTAGTGATAAAGTATATAAATTCACGGCACCTGTTAAAGAAAAGAATGGGGAGGGGCGGTCTCTCATGTTACCTGCTGCTATAGTAGTGCAGGAGCCAAATACAGTTATTCAGGCAATGCGTGTAGAGGTTGAAGCTACTGCAGGTATAGAAGATATTTATGGTGTTTTGGTATCACAAGGGGGCAAAATTGTTTTGAGCGATTCAGCTTTTAAAAATGTATCAATAGGTCTTAAAGCTGATAGTGGAATGATTGAGGTTAATCGTGGAACAATTGAGGCTTCTCAGATTGCTGCTTATGCAGAGAATCTAGGAGCATCTGTTACGTTAACGGATACAGAAATTAAAGTGGAAGGTTTGGGTATCGGTCAAGAGAGTGCTCTTTTCGTTAGGGCTGATGCGAGTATTCAGATGAAAAGTGGATTTATTGATGTGAATGATGCTGCTGCGCTTTATGTGGGGAGAGGGGGTAGTGCGACTTTAGATGGTGTTACCATTGCTTCAAAATATCAAAAAACAGAAGACAAAGAAAATACAAATGAAAAAATTACACATACAGTTTTCAATGTAAAACATCATGGTTCTGTTTATGTAAAAAATACGAATATTATTTCTACGGATGTTCATGTTTTAACAGTTGGACAAGATTCTAACACACCATCCAATAATGGCAGGGAAGGAAATATTTTAATTTCACGGGTTAATATTGAAGATTCAACAATTAAAGCAATCGGTAACAAACATGGTATGTATTTTGAGAGGGATGGGGAAAATGATGCGTATGAACAGGGACTTGTCTTTTTGAAAAGGACAATTTTTGAGGTTCCAGACGGAACAGCTATTCATAGTAATAAAAGTCGTAGTTATATTGGAGTAACAGAAGGTACAAAAATTTTTGGTGATTTATTATTAACAGCTGAAAAGGGGGGGACTGTAGCGATTTTGGCTGATTCCTCTTCATTGATAGGAGGGACTCGTGTTGCCGATGATTCTATTGCTGAACTTTATTTAACAGGGGGATCAAAATGGTTTTTGACAAAAAGAAAAGGGATAGATTTGCAAGTTGCAAACCGTACAAGTTCGTCTATTTCATTTGTGAAAGTTTCTGATAGTTTTATTGCTTTTGAGATTCCAATGTTTCAGGAGTATCAGACACTTTATATTGGGAAGGGAGAAAAAGAAGTTTATAGTGCGCAAGATAGGGCAGATATTTATCTCAATACACATCTCAGTAGTGATGGTTTGCTCGATAATAAAAAAACTGATCGGCTTTTGATACATGGTGATGTTTCTGGAAAAACGACAGTTTATGTGCAATTTGTTTCAGGAAATCAGGGTGAGATAGCAACCGGTGAAAATGCTCATAGTATTTCACTTATTCAGGTTTCTGGAAAAGCGGCAGAGGATTCTTTTCAGTTAAATCGTGCTTATATCGCATTAGAGGGTTTGCCTTACCAATATTATCTTCATGCTTATGGTCCAGCTTCTGCTCTTGGAAATGCACAAACTTCTCAAAGATTGGTTGAAGGAGATGGAGATTTTTGGGATTTCCGCCTTGAAAGTAAATATATTCAGCCTGCTTTAGAGGTGTCTGCTATTCCCCCTTCTGAGTTAAAGATCAGGGAGGTTGTTCCACAGGTTCCCACTTACCTTCTGGTACCAAATGCTTTGTTTCATGTTGGGCTCATGGATATTAGTCATCAACAAAAGCAGTTGCAAGTTAGGCGGTCTATGCCTCGTAAATTATTAAAAGTTGAAGGGAATTTTGCTTTATCTGTTCAGAGTTATGGTGGACGTTATCGTTATGTCTCAGATCTTTCTACACTTAAATATGGGTACGATGGACATGTTGATTATAACGCTATAGAAACAGATCTTTTGCTTAAAACGGTAGAGAGTGCACATAATACGACATCTTTTGGGATTATGGGAACCTATGGAAAACTTTCCTTACAACCTCATAATGTGGAACAAAGTCAAAAGAGTACATTTAATAAATGGTCATTTACGGCATATGCTAGTGTGAAACATTACACTGATTTTTACGTAGACGGTCTTTTATCTTATGGCTTGTTTAAAGGGGATGTGCATAGCCGTGTTTGGGGTAAGACGGCGACATTAAAAGCAAAACCTCTCAACGTTTCTTTTTCTGCTGGTAAAGTGTCTATGATAGGACGTGAAGGTCTTATTTTTGATCCGCAATTTCAGCTTATTTATCAACATCTTCAATTTGATAAGTTTCTTGATATTGACGGATTTGATGTTGAGATGAAAAAAATAGATCAATGGTTTATGCGTGTTGGTGGGCGTTTAAGTAAAACATTTACAGCCTCTGAAAAGGATCGTATCATTTCTTTTTATAGCACTATTCATCTTGCTCATTGTTTTGATAAAGAACAATTTGTTCATTTTAAAGATGTTTTCCAGTTGGGTTCTTTCGGGTCTTCCTTAGAAACAGGTTTGGGTATCAATGCGCAGTTTTCTTCTAAAGTTACACTTCACAGTGATCTTAGCTATCAGCATAGGTTAACCAAGGCTGGTTTTTCTGGAGTTCATTTCTCTGGTGGTTTGCGCTATCATTTTTAATAAATCTTTTTAAAAATAATAAATGTAATTTTTAAAGTTTTATTTTATTGTCGGGATTTAAACCATTGATGGTGCAGAATTTTAATTGCTTCTTTTAATAATGCTATCATGTGTTTTAATAAGTATGGAAGGATCACGTTGATTTATTTTTTTATCTGGTTGATAGGGGAGCTTAAGTGCTTCAAAAAAATTGATAATGGGACTGTGAATCTATTTGTGTTATTTTGACTATAAATATTGGGGATGTGTTTGTCATCAGCTTTTTAAAATAGTAGCCTTATTATCCGATCATGCTGTAAAGTACTGGCGTTTGAGGTCGCTGATATCAATCATGAAAGGCAGGGAGATATTGACTGTTGATTAAAAGCTTTTGCTGTTAAGCAAAGGAGGAGATATGTACAATATACAGCTCGATCGTTTCGTGGATGATGCGTATTTTTATGCTTTAAAATTTTGCAAAAAGCGTTTTTGAAGCTGTTCGTATCGATCGCATTATTGTCGGTGGATAATGAGAAAAGTGGTAAAGCTTGAACACTTTTAACATCAAATTCAATATCTTCAGTTCTTAATAAAGATAAATCCTTTAAAAAAATTATTCTAATGGCTGTATTGAATATATGAACAAGATCATGTCTTCTTTGTTAAATAGATATGAAATATAAGTTTTAAATCAAAGTGGGGGAGGTAAGATCTTTTTTTCTTCTTTTAAGACGTGGGGAGAAGAGGTTGATCGTATCAAAAAAGTCGTTTAGAAGTTTTTATTATTGTTTCAAATATAGAAACATTGAAGAGCTTTTATTAAAATGGGGTGTAAAAGTAGATTATATCTTCCTCAATTCCTGTTTTTTGAAATATGTACCTTTAATGGAAGATGTTTGCAAAGTTTTAGGCAATCGCATTCGCATTGTGAGTTCGTTTGTATCGATAAGATTTATATTAAAGTTCAGGGGCAGTAAAAATATCTTTATCGGACTATTGATAAACATGGTGTTTCCATATGATGCTTAAGGTGTCATCGAGCCATTTGTGGTAATTGCGTGCTTCTTCGTTTGAGTTATGAACAGAGAAAATAAAACCAGGATATCCACCAAATGCTGGTGGAGGTGGTGCAAGATGATTGGTTTCAAAGAAAATGATAGTTCTGGCGGTTTGAGGATGCTGTGCAACCTTATCTAGACCTAAAAATCCAGAAAACCGTCCATGACCACGAAGAGGAATAATATAATTTGCCGCCACTTTTTCAGCTGGGAGTATATCGGGAAGGTCTGGGGTTTGTTCAGCTAAAGCGGCATTCATACATAGTTTTGCAAATGAAATCCCTGTACCTTGCTCAACAATAAAATGGGAGACACCCGATCCACCTATACGAGCGCCAATCTCAATGATATAAGGTAAATTATGAGCATCTAGGCGTAGCTCTACATGGGCAGCACCTATATTTATACCAAGAGCTTTAACTCCAGAGCATGCAGCCTCACATAAAGCAATAATTAAAGGATCATCTATATCACAGCGTTGACGATAAATTGTTTCTTCAAACCATGGTCCCTCAGGCTGTCCCTTGTCTCCAACGGCCAGAACGTGTACACCTGCTGTATCAACAAAGCATTCTACGACAAACTCTTTTCCTGGCAAATACTGTTCTACGACTAAACCTACAGGTTTACTTTTATCATTAAAACGTGCCATGTCTTTATGCTGAACATTCCATACGGCTTTAATGAGATCAGGAAGTTCGGCGGAATTTTTAGCTAACATTACGCCTGTACTTGCCCATCCAGAGACGGGTTTAATAACGAGTGGATAATCCAAGGCTTGTGTTTGTGATAGGTCTTCTGGATGATCTATATAAAAGAATCCTGGTGTTCTTAAGCCTGCTTTAGCGAAAGCTTGACGCATGAGATATTTATTTCTGGTTAATGCTGCTACTTCTGGTTCAATACTTGGAGTATTGATTTTTTTTGCAGCCAAAGCTGTCCATAGGATGGCTTCTTCGCGAAGGGTCATAACCCCAGAAATATTGCGTTCTTTTGCTCCCGTTGCAAAAGTGTCTAGAGCTGCCTCTGGGTTATCAAAAACAGGAAGTTGCCAAGTTGAAGTTACTGCTGCAGGGTGTTGAGAGGGAACGCTTTCAGCGGTATCATAGATCATTACTAATTCGATATTAGCTGCTTGTGCTGCTTCAAATATAAATGGTAATTTTGCATTGCGCTGGCAAATTAACGCGAGTTTTTTCATTTTGTTTCCTCATTAAATTTGGAGTTTTGAGAATGGCGTTTATGTTGCCATGTAGATACCTTTGATGCATCTATAAATAAGAGTGTCATCCCTATAACAACTACAATCATAGCAATTATTTTGATCATATTGAGAGAAGGGCTCGAGCCGATTATCCATTCACATGCAATCACTGCAAAAGGGGATAATACGCCGATAGTGTTGGCGTATAATACGCCTCCTTCGGCTAAAACTTTTTGATATAATACGTAAACTGGTGCCGAACAAACAGTTCCTAAAATCAATATTTTCAATATATCTTCTAACTTAAGATAGAAGAGTGGAGTGGGATCAAAAATAAATAATGGCATAAATGATGCTGCAGAAATTGTCGTGATCCAAGCCAATGAGGTGAGCAAAGGTAGATTTTTAAGATAACGTTTAGACAATAAGCCATAAGCAGAATAAGAAAGTGCTGCTGTTAAGGCAAGCACTACTCCTATCAGGTTATAATATCCACCTTCTCCACTATTTATATTGAATACTACAGCTGCTACACTGACAATTATCACTCCACTAAGCTTCAGCCATGAGAATTTAAGGACATTTGTCAATGCACCTAATATATAAGTAATTCCTGGAATAGTAGCGAGCACCATGGTTAAATCACTGGCTTTGAGTGATTTTAATGCACCAAAACTGCATACAAAATACAGCGAAAATCCTAACACTGAGAGAATTAAAAAAGAAGGTATCATGGAAAGCAATGGTAGGGATCTGAAAACAGCTTTCTCACGAAATATTGCAATCAGCCATAAGGTGGCAGCGGTGGCAAACAACCTAAGTCCAACCGCATGCATGACGGGTATATTGCTAACCAAATTCTTAGATAATAACCAACTTATGGAAAACAATGCTAGAATGGCAAAAGTAAATAATAATAATCGTCCTTTTATAAAACTCAATGATTTAATCCTCTAATCACTCGCTGTGCATAAGATGATGTTGAAAAATTAAATCGTGACTTTGAGGTCTGTGGTTTTCCAAGATTATTTTGGATATAATCTTTATCTCCTGCCAAATAAGCGTCATCATCTAATGCTTCAAGTGCTTCTATATCTGCTATCATCAATATTATTACTTTTTCAAGACGCTCCAAATCAAATTGAAGATAACCTTGATTTGTTTCAATCAATGCTTTGTTCCGCATCAATATTTCAAAAAGCAAGATCCCTGTACCAGCATCGAATGTCATATGCTGATCAGAATCTTTTGGATAACGAAATATGCGTTCTAATAGGATAAATTCAGTTATTTCTTTCCAAAATTTTGGATGATTTTGTAGCATAATACGCACTATAATTAAATCAACTTTAGTTTCTTCTAGAAGACCTGTAAACCAATTTAATTTTATATACAGATTTTTATCCAATGGCCGCGGTCCGGTATGATGTGCATAGTCATGATAATAGCCCCACAAACAGCGAGCATCGTAAATGTCTTCTTTAGATAAGTTACGACTATGCAATTGACCGAACAGGAATTTACTATCTCGACCGAGTAAACGTTCAGCTTCCACAATTGTTTGCTTGTTGTAAATATCAAAGAATTTACTGAAAAAAAAACAAAGCAAATGCTTGCTTATCAATTTTTTGAGCAGCCGCTACAGATTCTGAGAATAGAACAATGCAATTGCCTTCTAAAAAACCTCTTGATGCTATTCCCATTTTTATACATTGAAAAGGTGATACATAATTATTTGTATATTTTGAGGCGTCAGCAAGATAGGCCGTTTCATGACGATATCCTGTAACTAATTCCAGCCGGAATCCTTCTGGATCAGGTCCATTTGTTGCACGCATTGGAGCCAAGAAAAACAAGGGAGCATCTGGTAATGGGGCTTTGAAAGCAGCCAAAGTGTTATCAAATTTAGGAGGGGTCGTTAAACCGCTGATTATCCACTGATGAAGATCATCAGAAATGGTCGCTAAAAGTTTTGGAGATAATCCGTCAAGAATATTGGCATGGTGGTTCAGCAGAGTGATCAATTCATTGATCATATTATTATCTGCTGAAGTTGGTTCTTTAATGCTCCCATCTCGTTCTTGGCGCATACGGAATTTGTCAACCAAGTTAACAATGGAAAGAAGCGCTTCAGATTTTTTCATGATTAGTTGACTTTAGTGAGTGGAGCAAAAAGGCCATTGGCACTTGTCCAAAATTTTCGACAATATTCAGCCTATAGCGATTTGCCGCAACCGATGTTGTGATACAAGAATCTTGCTTTTTCAGCCTTACAAAGAACGGCTGCATCAGCATTGCTGTTGGCAAATACTTTGTCATATTGATGAGCTACCAGAGATTGTGGGGCAGGATGAGTCGCTACGGTTTTAATTTCATCAGCGTTATTGCGTTTAGCTAAAACCATAGAGTGAGTAGGCATGATAAAGCTGTCAAATAATTGCATATCACCTAAACGGGTAAATATGAGTGTATGTAAATCAGGGTAAGCAGCACGGCTTAGAAGATACCTATCTTTTTTTTGAGCAAGTTCATTAAATGCTTCTTCAAGAGTTGCGTATAAGATAATACGGGATCTCGAGTCAGTGGACAAAATATTTTTATTGTGATTGTTAAGCCACCATTATTCTGTAGTTGCACAGTTAGTATCTGCAGGGACAAGTGTAAAGGCATTATTTTCAGATTACATGATCTCTATTCTTTTAATTATGCGACTAAATTCAAATTAGTGTAATATGATAGAGTATATAAAGAACAATGCGTTAAGTAATTTAGTGCTTTATAAAATCATGTATATGTGAAAGAAAATTTACGATATAATTTTGTCTTGTCATTATTCTATCATGCCGTAAAACATCGTCGTTTAGGGGAGTGATTGAGCAGGAAAAATTCTATGCAGGGTATTTATTGGATATGTTAGAGAATTATTGGAATGGTTAAGCGAAGGTGAATGACACGTAAACCGTACTGCTCTATCATTTTTTGGATGAGCAGCGTTTTTGAATCTATTCATATTGATAATACTATTGTAGATGAATAATAAGCAAATTGGTAAGGCGTGAACATCTTTGCTATAAAACTCAATATATTTAATTTCTTAATTAAGATCATACTTTAAAAAATTGTTTTACTATTATGATTGTATTGAATATATAAAAGGCAATCATCATTGTCTTGTTTGTAAAAGAAACATGAAATATAACTCTTAAATTAGAGTGGGGGGTGGTAAGGTCTTTTTTCTTCTTTGGAATCGTTAAGAAGGTCAGATTAAACCTTATTGAAGCTACAGAACCTAAAAAAACAGTCGTTTTTTTGAAAAGATCAGAGGTAAACAATATGCGTGAGATTTTGGATCGTTTTGATATACCATTGAATAAGAAGAGTTCTGTTCAAAAGATTCAAAATCTTTCATGCCAATCACACCCAAAACGGTTTTATAAGCAAGTGAAGATCGCTTGTGAGGAGGTCGGCTTTACGATTTTGTTGGATGAACGTCCCGTAAAAACGCCCGCAAGGCGTCATTTTCATGTGCCAACAGAAGTGTTTGCTGAATATGTTGCTCAGGAATTTGAGAACCAAAAGCACGTTGTTGATCCTGCAAAAATGCCGATGACGCGTTTGGTTAATACTGTTATTGATGGTATCGCTGATGATATGCAGGTGGTTTTTGAAGATTTATTGCGTTTCGTTGCATGTGATATGATCTTTTATCGTGCACAGACACCTAAAGAGTTGGTGCAAAAACAATCTGAGCAATGGGATCCTTTATTAGATTGGGCAGAAAAAAAACTGGGTGCAAGGTTTTATTTGACAGAAGGGCTGATGCATGTGGAACAATCACCAGAAGCACTTCAAGCTGTGAGTCATTATTTACGTAGCGTTGAGTCTGCTTATATGCTTGCTGCACTTCATATGATGACAACCTTAACGGGATCTGCTCTCATTGCTCTTGCTGTTGCTGCGGGAAACATTGATGCTGATCATGCTTGGTCTATTGCCCATTTAGATGAAGATTGGATGATGGAACAATGGGGAATAGATAAAGAAACAATGGTACGTCGTGCTCATAAAAAAGTTGAATTTAAGGCTGCTGCTACAATTGTTACAACTTGTTTATAGGGGAAAATCTTTTATTTACGTGCATTCTTTTGGCTCAGAGTATTTTTGTGACTTTTTGAGGATTGGTTTTTACTTTATCAAGTCCAGGAAATAGTTCATTGGTTATGGTTAAGAGCGCTTCGTCATTACCACGGATAAAATACCATTGGTTATCGTGAAGTAGGGCAATAATTTCAGTTTGAATAGAGCATTTTTTTCCAGCATTTGTTGTGGTTACAAGCTCCACGGGTATAACAAAATAAGGGGTACCATTATCAAGGGTACCTTCACGTTTTTGTTTTTGATCAATGTTGATCGTTTCAATCTTGTAACTTTCTGCCAACCGTTCTATTTGGCTTTTCATGATTTGTAGAAATTGTGATTGATTAAGATTTTTTTTGGCGGTTAAGCGGTTGATGACTTGGGGAGGAATAGCATTTAAGATGGCATTTGCATCGGCATTTTTAAGTGCTTTACTATAAGCAGATGTTGCTTTCTCAAGAGTTGTAAGTTTTTGGTTGGTTATTGTATGTGCTTTAGTTGTTGATGTGATAAAGACAATGCATAAAAGAACGGGAACGAGAAAACAAATTCGCGGCATTAGAAACCTTTGTTAATTCATTTGAAGAGATTCAACACATTATAAAGGAAAAGCGGACGAGCAAAAAGCCTCTTGCGCTTTTGCATGAGAAGAATATCCACAAAAATGGAGGCTTTTGCCTCCATTTTAAAAATCAAAAGAATGCGTATTGATTGTTTAAACAGAATAGTACATATCAAATTCAACAGGATGGGGTGTTGTTTCGTAACGCAAGACTTCTTGCATCTTTACTTGAATGAAGGAATTAATCTGATCATCATCAAAAACGTCGCCAGCTTTAAGAAAGCCACGATCTTTGTCAAGTGCTTCAAGCGCTTCACGCAGGCTTCCTGAAACAGTAGGGATTTCTTTAAGTTCCTTTAAGGGAAGATCATAAAGATCTTTATCCATAGCATGTCCGGGATGAATTTTGTTTTTGATGCCATCAAGACCAGCCATTAAAAGGGCTGCAAATGCCAAATAGGGATTTGCTGTTGGGTCTGGAAAACGCACTTCTACGCGTTTTGAATTTGGTGAGGAGCTCATAGGAATACGGCAAGATGCAGAACGATTACGTGCTGAATAGGCAAGAAGAACAGGAGCTTCATAACCAGGAACCAAACGTTTATAGGAGTTTGTGGATGGGTTGGTAAAAGCATTTATTGCTTTTGCGTGCTTAATAACACCACCGATAAAAAACAGACAGGTTTCTGATAGTCCGGCATATTCATTTCCTGCAAAAATGGGTTTGCCATCTTTCCAAATGGAAATGTGGACATGCATTCCAGAGCCGTTATCACCAAAAACTGGTTTTGGCATGAAGGTTGCTGTTTTCCCATAACTATTTGCTATTTGATGTACAACATATTTAAAAATTTGCATCTTGTCAGCCTCGCGAACAAGTGTATCAAAACGAATACCCAATTCATGTTGGCCTGCTGCTACTTCGTGATGGTGTTTTTCGACCTGTACGCCCATATCCTTGAGTGCTGTGAGCATTTCAGAACGCATATCTTGGCAGGAATCAATTGGCGGAACAGGAAGGTAGCCTCCCTTTATTCGTGGGCGATGCCCTAGATTTCCTGTTTCATATTCCGTATCATCATTGGAGGGAAGTTCACTTGAATCGAGTTTAAACCCTGTGTTGTAAGGGTCCGTTTTATAGCGCACATCATCAAAGATAAAAAACTCTGCTTCTGGACCTACATTGATTGTATCTCCAATGCCTAAAGATTTCATATAAACCTCAGCCCTTTTGGCGATAGAACGAGGATCTCTACGATAAAATTCACCAGAGACAGGATCAAGTACATCACAAAATATGACCAAAGTAGATTGAGCAAAAAAAGGATCAATGTGTGCTGTTTCTGGATCTGGCATTAAAACCATGTCAGATTCATTAATTGTTTTCCAACCAGCAATTGAAGAACCATCAAACATGACACCATCACTAAAAGTATCTTCGCTGATCTCTGCGATATCCATTGTAATGTGATGCAATTTTCCTCGTGGATCAGTAAAACGTAAATCAACAAAACGGATTTCGTTGTCTGTAATCTGTTTGATAATATCTGATGCGGTTGTCATATTCAATTTCCTTAATGTGGCGTTGAGGTGGATAAAAAAGTGAATTTTCTCGTTATTTATTAAAGGGCATCGATACCGGTTTCGTCCGTGCCTATACGAATTGCATCATCAATGGAAAAGACAAATATTTTTCCATCTCCTATATGTTTGGTTTGAGCTGCTTTACGTATTGCATCAACAGTTTGTTCCAGTTTTTCATCGGACACAACAATTTCAATCTTTACTTTAGGTAGAAAGTCAACAACATATTTCGTACCACGATAAAGTTCTGTATGTTCCCTTTGACGACCAAAACCTTTCGCTTCTGTTACTGTAATACCATGTAACCCAATTTTTTGAAGCGCTTCTTTCACTTCATCAAGTTTGAAAGGTTTTATAATGGCTTCAATTTTTTTCATGCTGAAATTATCTCCAACGTTATTTTGTCTTTTTAGACTGCATCACATTATATTGACAACTGTAAGATGTCCAACAGATACTTTGTGCACAAAAAGTCGCAAATAATGACACTCTAAGCTCTGTTAGGAGAGTTTCTTTTGTAGAATACAGCCAAATACTGTTTTTTGGGAAAAAACCTTACAATTCTTTTACAAGAATTCAAATTATACAATAAAAGAGTTTTGTTTCTTTTTTTTTAGATAACACATTTACTTATAAGGATAATTAGACATTTTCCACATTAAATGAGAAACTCTAATAGCGTAGGATTTTCTCATTTTAGATCTTTTTGTCGTCAATCAATCAAAACAATACCTTTATATATCATAAATAGTACGAGTGTGTGGGTAACAACATTTGAAAAAAGAAATAAAATGTTTTTTATGAAAGCTTTCTATCACTAAAGGCTTTACAATATTAGGGAGTAGGGGAGATAAATATTGGAAAAGAGTGTGATGTTGCTGATTATGCTTCTTCATAAACGTAAAAATGGTGGTGTACAATAAATGAGTTTATCATTATAGCATTCATAGCTGCTGTTGTGAAATGGGCTTGGGAGCATTGAGAAATGTTTCTTTAAAACAGATGTGTGAATTGGCAATGCAAATATATTCCGTTTGGGGCGTTTTGTCCCTTCGTGAGGAATATGATCCCATTAAGGAACGCGATGAATAAAAGCGTGAAGCAATGGCAATCTTCATTATAAGATATTGCCGCGGATTCCTTTGAAATCATAAAGATAAATTAAGAAGTGATGTAAAGATAGGAACTTATTTATACCTTTAAAACTTCGTATTCTTTCCAGTTTAGGCTGTCTGGTCGTTTCAGGTATAAACAAAACAGAGAATAAATATGCAATTATGCGCGCATTCTTATTTGGCAATACGACAACTGAAACAGCTTATAAAGCGCTAAATTGTTTTTAGTCTTTGCTTCAAACGTGTTGCATCACTGGAATTAGGTGTTGGTTTACAGGTAATAGTAAAAGTACAGGCTTTGTTAGTATGCTGTATTTTACAATAAAAAGCGTTTCTAAGAATTGGAATTATAGAGAGATGGGCGTAGTAAAACATCTTTTAGAAATTTTCCCGTATAGGAAGCGGGAACCTTAATGATGTCTTCAGGGCGTCCAATTGCAACAATTTCACCACCGCGATCTCCACCTTCTGGTCCTAAATCAATAATCCAGTCGGCTGTCTTTATAACATCAAGGTTATGTTCAATGACTATAACTGTGTTGCCTTGCTCGACTAGTTCGTGAAGCACTTCAAGAAGTTTGGAAATATCGTGAAAATGTAAACCTGTTGTCGGTTCATCCAAAATATAGAGTGTACGTCCCGTTGTTTTACGAGAAAGTTCTTTCGCAAGTTTTACACGTTGTGCTTCCCCACCAGAAAGTGTGGTTGCTTGCTGTCCTACTTTTATGTAACCCAATCCTACTTTAATGAGAGTTTCCATTTTATTATGAATAGCGGGAATAGCTTGGAAAAATTCTTCTGCCTTTTCAATTGTCATATCCAAAATATCGGCTATAGACTGTCCTTTGAATTTTATTTCTAGTGTTTCTCGGTTATAGCGTTTTCCTTTACAGACATCGCAAGTAACATAGACATCAGGTAAAAAGTGCATTTCAATTTTGATGACTCCGTCGCCTTGGCATGCTTCGCACCGTCCTCCTTTAACATTAAATGAAAAACGCCCAGCTTTGTAACCGCGGGCTTTTGATTCTGGAAGATCAGCAAACCACTCACGAATCGGTGTAAAAGCACCTGTATAGGTTGCGGGATTAGAGCGTGGGGTGCGTCCAATAGGGGACTGGTTGATATCAATGACTTTATCAAGAAATTCTAATCCTTCAATTTTGTCATAGCTGGCAGGGCTGTGATGAGAGCCCATGATATGATGTGATGCTGCTTTGAAAAGCGTTTCAATAAGAAATGTTGATTTTCCTCCTCCAGAAACACCAGTTATGCATGTGAAGGTTCCAAGAGGAATATTCGCATTGATATTTTTGAGGTTATTGCCTTTGGCGCCAATGACTTTAAGTGTTTTCGTTTTTGATATTTTGCGTCGCTTTGTCGGCATTTTAACAGCCATTTTTCCTGAAAGGTATTGGCCTGTGAGAGAGGCTGAATTTTCTATAATTTCCTGCGGTGTCCCTTGCGCTATGATTTCTCCACCATGAACGCCTGCGGCAGGCCCCATATCAACAACATAGTCTGCTGTGAGAATAGCATCTTCATCATGTTCAACAACAATAACTGTATTGCCAAGATTGCGCAAATGACGCAGCATTTCCAAAAGGCGTTCATTATCGCGTTGGTGTAAACCGATAGATGGTTCATCTAAAATATAAAGAACACCTGTAAGACCAGAACCAATTTGGGATGCCAACCGAATGCGTTGGCTTTCTCCCCCTGAAAGCGTTCCTGAATTTCGAGACAAGGTAAGATATTCCAATCCTACATGATTTAAAAAAGCCAAGCGTTCACGAATTTCTTTTAAAATACGTACGGCGATATTACGTTGTTTTTCTGTGAGATATTGATGAACATTGGCAAACCAATCATCTGCCTTTAGAATAGAAAGATCTGATATTTGCCCAATATGCATTCCGTTTATTTTTACAGCAAGTGCCTCTGGTTTTAAACGATAACCGTGACAAGCTGGGCAGGGCGAAGAAGACATATAACGTTCGATTTCTTCTCGAGACCAAGCAGAATCGGTTTCTTTCCAGCGTCTCTCCATATTAGGGATGATTCCTTCAAAGGGTTGGGTCATTTTATGCGAACCAGAATTATTTTTATAGATAAAAGAAATTTCATCTCTTTTTGTACCGTAGAGAATAGCCTGTTGTGCTTCACTAGAGAGTTCACACCATTGATCTGTGAGTTTGAAACCGTAAGCTTTTCCTAATGCTTCTAAGGTTTGACTATAATAAAGTGAATCCGATTTAGCCCAAGGAGCAATGGCTCCATTCTTTAGGGTAAGGTTTTTATTTGGCACAATTTTTAGTGGATCCATTGCCTTTTTGATACCCAATCCATCGCAGAGAGGACAGGCCCCAAAAGGATTATTGAACGAAAAAAGGCGTGGTTCAATTTCAGGAATAGAGAAACCCGATACTGGGCAGGAAAACTTTTCTGAAAAAATGAGCCGTTTGTGTGTATCATTTTTTGATTTATGAGCAGATTCCTTTGTCGTTTCTTTTTGTGCTAAGGGTTGGTCTGCCATTTCAGCTATGGCAAGCCCATTTGCTAGCTGTAAACAGGTTTCTATACTATCAGCCAAGCGAGAGGTGATATCCTTCTGTACAACAATACGGTCTACCACGACATCGATGTCGTGTTTATATTTTTTATCAAGAGGTGGAATATCAGCGATTTCATAGAATTTTCCATCAACTTTAGCGCGTTGAAATCCTCTTTTTAAAAGTTCTGTTAGCTCTTTTTTATATTCTCCCTTTCGTCCTCGCACTAAGGGTGCCATAATAAAAATTCGCGTTCCTTCTGGTAAGGACATAATTTGATCCACCATTTGACTTACTGTCTGGCTTTCAATAGGAAGTCCTGTTGCAGGAGAATGAGGAATACCAATACGTGCAAAGAGAAGACGCATGTAATCGTGGATTTCAGTAACGGTACCTACCGTTGAACGAGGGTTGCGACTGGTTGTTTTTTGTTCAATGGAGATAGCTGGAGAGAGACCGTCTATGCGGTCGACATCGGGTTTTTGCATGACTTCCAAAAATTGGCGTGCATAGGCTGAAAGGCTTTCGACATAGCGGCGTTGTCCTTCAGCGTAAATTGTATCAAACGCTAAAGATGATTTCCCTGATCCAGAAAGTCCTGTTATAACAATGAGTTTGTCACGAGGCAGATCAAGATCAATATTTTTAAGGTTATGCTCACGTGCACCGCGAATGGAGATATATTTTTGATGAGTCATACTTTATCCTTGGCATATGTGGCAAAAATTGAGCACCTAAAATGGAATAAAACTGTTTTTTTAGAATTACAATGTGTTTAACTGCTTTAATGCAAAAGGAAGGTATAAGTTTTGTGAAAAAAATACAAATGAGCAGCTTTTTATTCTCTCGTGGTGGAATAAACTATGTGTTTTTATCATCTTTTGGTATAATTACACTCAATACAGTATTGAGAAAGGATAGCATACCCATATTGATGGTCAATTGCGACATGTAAATTGAAGGTCAAGATGGTTATAACTGTTATAGAACAGAGTACTTTACGAATTAAAATTTTGGAGTTTATACGATGGCTGGTAGCCTTAATAAAGTTATTTTGATTGGTAATCTTGGTGCCGATCCTGAAATCCGCCGTTTGAATTCTGGTGATCAAGTGGCAAATCTGCGTATTGCTACTTCAGAAAGTTGGCGCGATCGGAATACAAATGAGCGAAAAGAACGCACTGAGTGGCATAGTATTGTTATTTTTAATGAAAACCTTGTCAAAGTTGCAGAGCAATATTTAAAAAAAGGCAGCAAAATTTATATTGAGGGGCAGTTACAGACACGAAAATGGCAAGATCAAAATGGAAATGACCGTTATACAACAGAGATTGTTTTGCAAAAGTACCGTGGCGAATTACAAATGCTTGATGGGCGGGGAGCTGCGAGCGGGGAGCAAGGAGCAAGTCAAGGGGGGAGTTATAGTGGTGGCTTTGCCGATAGTCACTCAAATCAGAGAAATACTTTTGGTCAAAATAATAATCAATTGGGAGAAAGTTTTTCACACAAATTAGATGATGATGTCCCTTTTTAAGAGTCTTTAAATTGCAGTATTATGATCATTTTATGGTTTGCTTGTTTCAGATTTTTGAAGTTTAGCGAAGTGAAAATTGTTAATTATTATTGGTAATTTAAAATATAAATTAATAACATCTTGAAAAATATTGTTAAATTTCTTTTTTGTCATGGGAGAGAAATTAGCATTTTGGTGTATTTTTCGCTATAAATAAAGTGAAATGATTCTTTTTTGAAAGTTTTGAAATTGTGACCGATCTTACTCCACACCCAGAACGTGATGTGCTAACCGGTATTGAACCAATCAGTATTATTGATGAAATGCAACGCTCCTATCTCGATTATGCGATGAGCGTGATTGTTTCACGTGCACTCCCTGATGTCCGTGATGGTCTTAAGCCTGTTCATCGACGTATCCTTCATGCTATGAATGAGATGGGGCTTTCTTTCAATAAGTCGTATCGTAAATCTGCTGGTGTTGTTGGTGAGGTTATGGGGAAATTTCATCCCCATGGTGATGCTTCAATTTACGATGCATTAGTGCGTATGGCGCAGGACTTTTCTTTAAGAAATCCATTAATTGATGGTCAGGGAAATTTTGGTTCCGTTGATGGTGATCCACCTGCGGCCATGCGCTATACTGAGTGTCGTTTAGAAAAAGTTTCAGAAGAACTTTTAGCTGATATTGATAAAGATACTGTTGATTTTCAGGATAATTACGATGGGCGTGAGCGTGAACCGGTTGTCTTGCCAGCGCGTTTTCCCAATCTTTTGGTTAATGGGTCAGGGGGGATTGCTGTGGGAATGGCAACCAATATTCCTCCCCATAATCTTGGTGAAGTCGTTGATGGTTGTATCGCTTTGATTGATAATCCCGATATCACACTCGATAAAATAATTGAAATTATTCCTGGTCCGGATTTTCCTACAGGGGGCATTATCCTCGGACATTCTGGTGTTCGTGCAGCTTATGAAACAGGGCGTGGCTCAATCATTATGCGTGCTAAAGTTGAGATCGAAGAGATTCGCAGTGGTCGACAAGCAATTATTGTGAGTGAGATCCCTTATCAAGTTAATAAGGCAACGATGATTGAGAAAATGGCCGAATTAGTGCGCGATAAACGCATTGAAGGAATCTCTGATTTGCGTGACGAATCTGATCGTGATGGATATCGGGTCGTTATTGAGCTGAAGAAAGATGTTGTTGCGGAAGTTGTTTTAAACCAATTATATCGGTATACGCCGCTGCAAACTTCCTTTGGTTGTAATATGGTTGCTTTGAATGGGGGGAAACCCGAACAGATGACGTTGCTTGATATGCTTCGTGCATTTGTTTCTTTTCGGGAAGAAGTTGTCAGTCGGCGAACAAAATATCTTTTGCGTAAAGCGCGTGAGCGAGCACATGTTTTGGTTGGTCTTGCCCTTGCTGTTGCCAATATTGATGAAATTATAGCGCTTATTCGCAAAGCTCCTGATCCGCAGACAGCACGTGCACAGTTAATGGAGCGACGCTGGCCAGCGATGGATGTTGCGCCTTTGATTAAACTTATTGATGATCCTCGTCATATTATTCATGAGGATGGTACTTATAATCTCTCTGAAGAACAGGCGCGTGCTATTTTAGAATTGCGTTTGCAACGATTGACAGCCCTTGGGCGTGATGAAATTGCTGATGAATTGAATAAAATTGGCGTGGATATCGCTGACTATCTTGAGATCTTGGCATCACGCGTGCGGATTATGTGTATTGTTAAGGATGAGTTGAGTGCTCTTCGTGAGGAGTTTGCAACGCCGCGACGTACCGTATTTGGCTTTGGTAGCGCTGAGATGGAGAGTGAAGATCTGATCGCGCCAGAGGATATGGTGGTAACGGTAAGCCATAGTGGTTATATTAAGCGTGTGCCTCTTAATACCTATCGTGCACAGCGACGTGGTGGTAAGGGGCGTTCTGGTATGTCCACGAAGGATGAGGATTTTGTAACGCGGTTGTTTGTTGCCAATACGCATACTCCGGTTCTTTTCTTTTCATCACGTGGGATTGTTTATAAGGAAAAAGTTTGGCGACTGCCGCTGGGGACACCCCAATCGCGTGGGCGGGCTTTGATCAATATGCTTCCCTTACAACAAGGTGAGCGTATTACAACGATTATGCCTTTGCCTGAAGATGAAGCGAGCTGGAGTGCATTAGATATTATGTTTGCGACAACACGTGGAACTGTGCGTCGTAATAAATTATCAGATTTCGTTCAGGTTAATCGTAATGGTAAAATTGCGATGAAACTTGATGAAGAAGATGAAATTCTTTCTGTTGAAACCTGTACAGAACATGATGATGTTGTTCTAACAACAGCCAATGGACAATGTATCCGTTTTCCAGTTGTTGATGTTCGGGTCTTTGCTGGGCGTAATTCTGTGGGAGTTCGTGGTATCAATTTAGCTAAAGGCGATAAAGTCATTTCGATGACAATTTTAGAGCATGTCGAGGCGACGTCCATTGAGCGTTCTGCTTATATTAAACGTGTAATGAATGAACGGCGTGCTTCTGGTGCAGATGCTGATGTTGAAGATGTTATAACTCTTGATGAAGAAGATGGGGGTGCTGAAACAGAGTTAACAGATGAACGTTATGCAGAACTTCATGCACGTGAACAAATGCTTTTGACAGTGAGTGAGTTTGGTTATGGTAAACGTTCTTCTTCCTATGAGTTCCGGATTTCGGGACGTGGCGGAAAGGGGATTCGCGCAACAGATCCATCTAAAACAGCTGAAATTGGTAAATTAGTAGCGGCTTTTCCGGTGAAGGCGCAAGATCAAATTATGTTGGTATCAGATGGGGGGCAGCTTATTCGTGTCCCTGTTGAGGGAATTCGTACTGCTGGGCGCTCAACTAAGGGAGTCACAATTTTTAATACAGCCAAAGGTGAAAGAGTCGTATCGGTTGAACGTATTTCTGAACCTGAAGATGATACGAGTTCATTAGATGATGAAGGTGAGAAACATTCAGATACAGTTGATATGAGCGAAGAAAAATAATTTTTAAGAGGAAGGAGTAAAGTCATGAAAATTGCTCTTTACGCGGGTTCTTTTGATCCTCTTACAAATGGTCATCTTGATGTTTTGAAAGGGTGTTTTGTGTTAGCTGATAAGGTGGTCGTCGCTATAGGGATACAGGCTGACAAAAAAACACTCTTTAGCTTCGAAGAGCGTGTTGATTTCATTACGCAGGTCGGGAAAGACTTGTTTGGTGCAGATTCTAATCGATTGCAGGTTCTTTCATTTAACAACCTTCTCATTGAGAAGGCGCGTGAAGTTGGTGCTTCATTTCTCATTCGTGGATTGCGTGATGGTACTGATCTTGATTATGAAATGCAAATGGCCGGGATGAATGGCGTTATGGCTCCTGAATTGCAAACTGTTTTTTTGCCGGCAAGTGTTTCTGGGCGTGCGATAACTTCTACATTGGTACGCCAAATTGCCTCTATGGGAGGTGATGTAACACCATTTGTACCGCCCAATGTTGCACAAGCTTTGAGCTCGAAATTCCAATCTTTTAGGGGAGAATAATTGTGTCTCGTAGAACTTTTGCTGTTTTGATATGTGTGTTTTGTTTTTTTTCATTGTCCGCTGTCGCTGGTAATCCTAGACCAGCAAGCGATGCAAGCCTTCTTGTTTTATCTCTCAAAGATGGTGATGTCATTATTCGTCTGCGTCCTGATTTGGCGCCAAAACATGTTGCGCAAATCAAAAGATTAACAGAGGAGGGGGCCTATAATAATGTTGTGTTTCATCGCGTTATTCCTAATTTCATGGCACAAACTGGTGATGTAGAATTTGGAAAAAAAGGCAGTAGAGATTTTGATTTGAAACGCGTTGGTATGGGTGGCTCAAATTATCCCAATATACCGGCAGAGTTTTCAAAGCAGCCGTTTAAGCGTGGTACAGTTGGGATGGCACGGTCACAAGATCCGGATTCCGCGAATTCTCAATTCTTCATTTGTTTTGATGATGCTGCTTTTTTAAACGGTCAGTATACGGTTGTTGGAGAGGTTATAAAGGGGATGGATGTTGTTGATAAAATAAAAAAAGGTACGACAAGTAATAATGGATCTGTAAAAAATCCTGATGTTATTAATGCTGCTACTTTACAAGTTGAGAAATGAATCAAGGGAGCTTTCCATATGGCAGAGAATAAAAATCCAGAAAATACTTTAATTCTTGAAACAACAAAGGGCAGAGTTGTTATTGAGCTTTTTGCTGATTTAGCACCTTGTCATGTTGCACGTATTAAAGAATTGGTACGTGAAGGTGCTTATGATAATGTTATTTTCCATCGCGTTATTGATGGTTTTATGGCGCAAACAGGGGATGTGCAATTTGGAAAGAAGGATAGTGAAAAATTCAATTTATCACGTGCGGGTATGGGGGGAGCAGAAAAACCAAATTTAACAGCAGAGTTTTCAAATCTTTCTCATAAGCGTGGTACAGTTTCTATGGCACGGAGTCAGAATCCAAATTCTGCTAACTCTCAGTTTTTTATTTGTTTTGCAGATGCTCCGTGGCTTGATCGTCAATATTCCATATGGGGGCAGGTTGTTGAAGGTATGGAAAATGTTGATAAAATTAAACGTGGTGAACCTGTTTCAGATCCAGATTCAATTACCAAAGCCATTATTGCTGCGGATGCAAAATAGTATAAACTATACTGATTTTAATTGTAAGTTTCTAAGAAAAAAATACTCTTTTCTGATCAATAAAGGCACACAAAACTCTTTTGTAGTATCACGCTTACCTTTTATAATTTCGAGCTAAGCATTGTCCATATATTTCCTTCAATCGGATCTTCCTTAAGAATATAACGCAAAGGATTTGTACAAACACTTGTCAGAATAAGAAAACGCAAAGTCTGTTGTATTATGGTTGTTGTTTGGCAAAGTGTTTTATAAAAAATTTGGCAGTTCTCTTCCATCCATTGTCGGTCTTAATAGTTTTATGATGTTACTTTCCTGAGAGAGCGTGTGCTTTTGTTTCTGCTTGTAAATCAACATCCAATCCTAATGCAGAAGCATGTTTGAAACACATATTAAGACGGATAAGAGCTTTACTCGCTCATCCAGTTTTCTTAGCAAGGTGGAAAACCAGCATTTATATATATATATATATTGGCGTAATCTTTAAAATAAGAAGACAGTTTAATCTTAGAAGAATATAATAAAGGCGCAGAAGTGAAATAAATGGCTAGTCTTGCCATCTCCTTTTTAATTCAACTTTACTTTTTTAAGTATCTAACGCGATATCTTTTAAATAATGAAGATTATGCATGGACTTACGCTTTTATTTTTCTCGTTTTTTTATAGAGGAACGCTCCAAACGGAATACACTTGTGTTGCATATTTACGTGTTTTTTTAAGAAGCATTTCTCAGTACATATCAACATTCACTTCCACGATGACATTCATGGCATGTATAGTTTTAAAGCTATAAATAGTATAAAATATTATGCACCACCATCTTTAAAGCTTGTGAAGGAGCAAACGGGTACCATCATACGCTTTTTCAGCCTCTAATGTTACGATAGAGCTTTTGGTATTTGAGAATCTTTACAAAAAGCATTTTTAGTTTTTTAAAGTATTTTTATTTACACGTTAATTTCTTTTGTGAATTATCTCCAATGCCAAGAGCTATCTCAATATTGTGAGTGGATAAATGATTATGTTCATTTGCACTTTTATTAAGCGTGAGGATCGCTGTGCCCAGTAGATGAAAAATTTTTATCTGTAAAAGTTAAAGAATATTGTGAGCTGTACAATGCGTTCAAAATTTTCTTTTATGGGTACAAAGTTACTGCTTATGGAAGTATGTGAAGATGAAATTATTGTGATAATAATTTTGCAGTTCTGTTAAGGATAAGCGTAGGTATTTTGAGGTATGATATTATAAGGATTTTACTATTTTTCTAGAGTTAGATTATCACTTTTATTATGGTGATTTCTTAACAAGAAATGTTCTTTTATCTCGTTTAATTTTTGATGCTGGTTACAATATTGAGCGAATCAAAAATTAATTCATAAAGCTTATGACAATGCGCGTAAGGGGATATCTTTTTTCTTTCTATAGAGATATGCATTGATGGAATCAAAAAGACGAGAGTTATGATAAAGACATTTCATTATAGAAAAATTGCTCAAGATGGGTATGCACGTCGAGGAGAAATTATAACGGGGCGAGGATGTGTTCGTACACCCGCATTTATGCCTGTTGGGACGGCAGGAACTGTTAAGGCTATGTATATGGATCAAATTCGTGATCTTGGTGCAGATATCATTTTGGGGAATACTTATCATTTAATGTTACGTCCAGGAGCTGAACGTGTTGCGCGTTTGGGAGGATTACATGAATTTTCACGCTGGAGCGGACCTATTTTAACCGATTCTGGTGGATTTCAGGTTATGTCATTGGCGGGAATCCGTAAAATTACTGAACAAGGTGTGATTTTTCGCTCTTACATTAATGGAGCTTACTATGAAATGAGTCCAGAGCGTTCTATCGAAATTCAAGGACTTCTTGGTGCGGATATCCAGATGCAGTTGGATCAATGTATTGCATTACCAGCAACTGAAAAAGAAATGGAAGAAGCTATGGAACTTTCATTGCGGTGGGCGCTGCGTTGTAAAACAGCTTTTGGAGATCAGCCAGATAAAGCATTGTTTGGGATTGTTCAAGGTGGTGATAATATGAAACTGCGTGAACGTTCTGCTCAAGCATTAAAAGAAATGGATTTAAAAGGTTACGCTATTGGAGGGCTTGCTGTTGGTGAGCCGCAGAGTGTTATGACAGCAGTATTGGATACTACTTGTCCGATTTTACCAGAGGATAAACCACGCTACCTTATGGGAGTAGGGACACCTGATGATATTTTACAAAGTGTTGCACGTGGTGTTGATATGTTTGATTGTGTTATGCCAACGCGTGCAGGACGTCATGGTTTAGCTTTTACCCGCTTTGGTAGAATTAATTTGCGTAATGCGCGTTATGCAGAAGATCCACATCCTCTTGATCCACAGTCACTTTGTCCAGCAGCACATGATTATAGTTGTGCTTATTTGCATCATTTGATCAAATCTGGTGAATCTCTTGGGGGGATGTTGTTGACTTGGAATAATCTTTTTTATTATCAACAACTTATGCAGGGAATTCGTGATGCCATTGAGGAAGGCTGTTATGCTGATTTTTGCGCTGAAACGCGTGCTCTATGGGCACAAGGACGCTAAAATATTAATCGTAATATAGCGCCGCATTTTTTTATTGAATTTATTCTCGCACTTACAAATTTAGTTAAAAATATGAAATCAGAAACATCTTCCAAAATTATAAAATTTCACTATCTTAAAATATAACAGTGCGGTTTTATGAGGGCACATATTCTGTTTCTAATTACTATATAAAAACAGAAACTGTTACTCCGGTACGCGCTACCTGATCCGGAGAAAAACAGTTTTTCTGTTTCTGATGACTGTTTACAGCAACAATGTTAATGAGGCGTTAGCGAACTCTTAAAGAAGTATGAAAATTGTATTTTTATGAGATATTTTGTGTTTTTTATTATTAAAGGTAAATAATGGATTATATACAATCGAACAGATAAATTTTTAGAAAATTAAAATAAAACTAAAATAATATTACATATTTAAAATGTTATAATTTTATATTGTTGTTATTTTTATATATTAATATAAATATTATTTACAGAGATTTATATAATATTATTAATATTGTAAAACTAAAAATCTATAGTTTTAATGTAATAAAAATTAAATATTAATCACAATAATTATCATATATTATAAAATATCAATATATATATTGAAACAAAACTTATTATATTTGTTTTCTGCTTTGTTTATAGAATTTATCTGAAAATAATCATAATATATTTACGTGAATATTTTAATTTACAGATAGTGAGTTAGATATCTGATGCGATTCCTCTGTGAGGGAGGGGGAAAGATGCCTAAAAGAGGATATTTAATAAATCTAGAAACCAAGCACTATTATCATGAGAATTTTTTAAAGACTCTATAATAATTTATAAGAATGGCCTAAAGTTGAAATTATAGCTTATCGATTTGGGGGATCTGCATTTAGGTAGCAAAAATAAAGCAACAATAATTGGGGGAGAAGTTTTATCTTTGTATCAAGATAATGATGAGATATTGTTCACTTGTTTGAAATGCATTATTCAGCAAATTTTAGAATTATTTATAGGGTATAGTATATCGTTGTAAAATAAAGTTTTCACTGTAAAATTTCAACGGCTGAAAAGAGGAGACAAAGTTTATTATCTGGTATATCTGATAGAAATAGGTGAATGTGAATACGTCTATGACCTTGAGGTTTTCAAAGATTTTCCATTAAAGAATCTTACTTAAAACTCCATAAAATGCTTTATATATAAAAATATTTCTAAAACTTTATTGGGGACTATTGGGCATGCGTATAACAATGTTTTGAATTTTTGTTTGTGTGTATTACAGATATTTACAGTTAAAACTCCTATCCAGAAGTGATGATATGAGGGATTCTTATCAACAAAAGGTTCTTGCATTGGGAATTGATTCGAGAATACGACGTTTAATAATTTTAGCTCTTGCTGTGGGCAGTTTTGCTATTGGTACTGCAGAGTTTGTTGCAATGGGGCTACTGCCAGAGATGGCACGAAGTTCCTATGTTGATATTCCTACCGCTGGTCAATATATTTCTGCTTATGCATTAGGAGTTGTGATTGGAGCACCTCTTTTAGCTGTGGCAACAGCTCAGGTATCACGCAAAACTGTTTTGATAGGCTTGATGCTTTTTTATGCCTTAGCAAATATTGCTAGTGCCTTTGTTTCTGATTTTAGCATATTAGTAGTATTACGCTTTCTCAGTGGACTTCCCCATGGAATCTATTTTGGACTTGCGGCTATGGTTGCCTCTTCAATGGTAGAAATGAAAGAACGTTCTAAAGCTGTTGGATATGTTATGCTTGGCTTAACAATTGCAACCGTTTTGGGAGCACCCAGTGCTACTTGGATTGGTCAACTTATTGGTTGGCAGATTGCTTTTGTCCTTGTGGGGATGATCGCTTTATTATGTTGTTTGCTTATTTGGAATTTTTTTCCTTGTGATTCAAGTTTTCCAAAAACGAATCCTTTGCAAGAAATGGGTGCATTAAAGCAAAAGCAGGTGTGGCTTCTTTTGTTGATGGTGTCGGTGGGAGCGTCAGGATTATTTTCTGTTTTCACTTATATCAAGCCAACATTAATGCATATTTCTGGTGTTTCACTTGAGTTGGTACCATTTATTATGCCGTTAGTTGGATTGGGAATGGTGGTAGGAAATCTCTTGGGGCCTAAATTAGCCGTTAAAATTGGTATTTCGCCGATGATATTTTTTTCTATGCTTTGGAGCGTATTTGTTTTTTTTATTTTTTTCTTTTTATCCTATGCTCCGTTAACAGCGGCAATAGGATGCTTTTTTGTTGGAACTTCTTTTGCTGCTATGCCTTCTATACAAACAAAAATTATGGATGTTGCACTACAGGGACAGATTTTGGCAGGAGCATTAATGCAGTCTGCTTTTAATATTGCCAACGCTCTTGGTGCAGAATCTGGAGCATTAGTTTTAAAATTGGGTTATAGTTATGAATATACAGCTGTTTTAGGAAGTGTTCTAACTTTGTGTGGATTAATGGTTTTTTGCGTCTCATGGTATATGGAGAAGCATGCTTAATGTTTTTCATTTTTAACATGAAGAAGGTATTTTTATATTTATTTAATTATTGGAATGTCCTGTTGGATTTTTTAACATGCAGTAAGAAATGCGCAGCGCTAATGGAATAGCAAAACAAAATAAAAAACCAATGAGCACTACAAGAAGAGTTTTTGCTGCTAAGATCATTCCTATTGTTCCTCCAGGATTAAAGAGTCCGGCAAGATTGGTGATAACTCCGGCTAGAGTTGCACTCAATGCAGCTGAAAATAGTTGTACGGAGGTAAGGGATTCACTGGCACGGAGAGCATCTTCATCATTTGTACATTGTAAAATTCGTGTGAGCAAATGTGGCCATGCTATGCCTGCACTGATTCCAATAGAAAATAGTGCTAAGCAAATAATAAAAATATATTCAAGCGTGGAAACTTCTGTTGGTATGAGCCATAAAAGAATCGCTATGCCTAACAGTTTTAATAGGGGCGAGTATATAATGATGTTGCGAATTTTTTTTGTGGAGACAGCAGCACTTGAGAGGGCTCCACACGTCCACCCTAGGCTCATAAGTGTTGCTATATAACCGGCTATAAGTGGAGCTTGTCCATGAAGTTCTTGAAGAAAAAGTGGTAAATAAAGTTCTATACTGTACACGACTGTTGTCATAACGAGTATTAATGCGTAAACAGGAAAAATTTCAGAAGAGAAAGAAAAGGATTTGCGCGGCAACATAGGATGAAAGCTATATGATTCGATTTTTGCTAAAACAAAGAGAAGACTAAGTCCGATAACTAATCCGCAAATTTTTGCCATTGTTGTGTCCATAGCTCCTCCAACAGAGATGATAAAAATCAATAAGGTGAGTGTGAGAAGCTGGAGAAGAGGGAGGGGGGATGTTGGAACATAGTTTTCATTCTTTTTGGGTAAAATTTTAAAGGCTATGAGTGAGAAGAATATAGCTAATGCGCCAATGATCCAAAAGGATGCTCTCCATAGGCCATAATATACAGAAATTCCTCCGATTGCTGGTCCTAACAAGGTTGATATTCCCCACATTCCAGAGATAACACTTAATGCGTGTGACCATAAAGATGGGCTGAAAACAATACGTACCATGGAATAGGATAGAGATAACAAAGAACCACTTCCCAATCCTTGAATAAAGCGTCCTATTAAAAATAATGGCATAGATGAAGAAATGCTGCACAGGAAAGTGCCTAGGGTAAAGATAAGACCAGAGATAACATAAGCGTTGCGAGGACCTAATTTCCCTAATATTTTTGTTGCAAGTGAAGTACCAAGGAGTGAAGCTGTAATAAAGACAGTCGCCACCCAAGAATAATATTCATTGCCAATATGATTTATAAGGGAAGGTAAAATAGTAATAACAATATAAACATTGGTAGCGTGTAATATAACACCACCTGTAAACGTTAAAAAGCAAAGACCATTTTTACCCAATAAAAGCTCAGACCAGCTCTGTTGTTTCACTGTTTTTTGCTATTTAATAAAAATTTATCCTCTTTTTACTTATAAGGTACTTCTTTGAATTTGCCAAGAGAAATTCAAAGCTCTGTTTAGAGCTTTGAATTTTAATTTAATTAATAACTTAATTGCCCATTGCTTTTTTGAGATTCTCATCAATTTTATCGAGGAAACCTGTTGTAGAAAGCCATTTTTGTTTAGGCCCAATCAAAAGTGCGAGATCTTTAGTCATAAAACCTTCTTCGACGGTTTTAATACAAACTTCTTCCAATGTCGTGGAAAAGTTTTTTAATTTCTCATTGTTATCTAGTTTAGCACGGTGCGCCAGTCCACGTGTCCATGCGAAAATAGATGCAATAGAATTTGTTGATGTTTCTTCGCCTCTTTGATGCTGACGGTAATGGCGTGTTACGGTGCCGTGTGCAGCCTCTGCTTCAACAATTTTACCATCAGGTGTCATGAGAACAGAAGTCATGAGACCAAGAGAACCAAAGCCTTGGGCAACAATATCAGATTGGACATCACCATCATAGTTTTTACATGCCCATACGTATCCACCTGACCACTTTAATGCAGAAGCAACCATATCATCAATAAGACGGTGTTCGTAATATAATTTACGGTTTTCAAATTCAGTTTTAAATTCCATATCGAATATTTCTTGAAAGATATCTTTAAAACGACCATCGTAAGCTTTTAGAATGGTATTTTTTGTTGAAAGATAAACTGGAACATTCCGTTGTAGTCCATAATTAAAGGATGCGCGGGCAAAATCACGAATTGACTCATCAAGGTTATACATAGCCATGGCAACCCCTGCGCTTGGAGCATCAAAAACATCATGTTCAATAACTTGATTGTCATCACCTACAAATTTAATACTTAATTTCCCTTTTCCTGGAAATTTAAAATCTGTTGCCTTGTATTGATCGCCAAAAGCGTGACGTCCTATAATAATTGGCTTTGTCCAGTTAGGAATAAGGCGAGGGACATTTTTACAGATAATGGGTTCGCGAAAAATGACTCCTCCTAAAATATTGCGGATTGTACCATTAGGTGATTTCCACATTTTTTTTAGGTTAAATTCTTTAACGCGTGCCTCATCAGGTGTGATGGTTGCGCATTTTATACCAACCCCATATTCTTTTATAGCATTGGCAGAATCGATTGTTACTTGATCATTGGTTGCATCACGATTTTCGACGGAAAGATCATAATATTTTAGATCAATGTCGAGGTAGGGATGGATTAATTTATCTTTGATATATTTCCAGATGATGCGGGTCATCTCATCCCCATCAAGTTCAACAACGGGGTTTTCTACTTTGATCTTTACCATTAGAAATCCTTTTTCTTTTAAGCGATACTACTTATATAACACTTTCAACTTTATAATGAAAAGTAAAAACAAGGGAAAAAAGCATTCAAATATGAGCTTTTAGAATATATTATCAATAGAGTGTAAAATTTTGTTGGAGGGTTTAATCCTTGAAAAGAAGTGATGTGTTTATAAATCTATAAGTATTCTATGATTGATGAAGAATCTGTTTAATAGATAAGGTAGTTAGATCACCGAGGGACGGGGATTATGCGTTTTTATTATCAGAGATTCCATTTAATAATTTGATCGTATTCTGAATTATAGTTTCTTGATTTGTTGTGTGAGGTGAATAAGCATCTATTTTTTTATATTGCTATTTCAACTCTAAGATTACGGTTTGTTTATTTATAAAAAGTTTAATGTGATAACAAAGGCACTGTAATTAGAAATGCTTCATATAAAATGCGTTTGGGATAAACTTCAGTTTTGAAGGTTGGAAAAAACGTATAAATGATGCGGCTGGTTTAATTTAAAAATTAACAGCATACGCAAGAATATGACTTATAAAATTACCGTATCGCGAGCTAGAATACTCTAATTCTTATATTTTATAGATTCTTATTGTTATAACTGTGCGCAGTAAAGCACTATCCTCGAAATGCAACAAAGAAATTAATCACCTAATGATTCTTGTATCCTTTTTACAAAGAGATTCCTTTTAATTTACGAAGAAATTCCTTTTAAAATCTTGTTCTCTCGTTTTTATTTATGCATCCCTCATTTTTAAAAACACAAATAAAATGAATATATTACACATAGAAAAAAGGAGGATGGTACGCCCAAGGGGAATCGAACCCCTGTTTCCGCCGTGAAAGGGCGATGTCCTAACCGCTAGACGATGGGCGCAAACCAATGATGAGGCTTATAGAGAGGATCTTTTTACTTCGCAAGCCCTCTGTGTCATTTTTTTTGAAAAAAGTGTGTTTTATTGAATAATTTTTGAGAAACTCTTGTTTGAATCATCTTATTTTCTAAGATTTTTTGTAGAAAAAATGTAAAGTTATCATCATTGATAGAAAGTTTTGATGTGGGTATCATCTCAGCAAATGATATTTGCATTTATTTTCAGTTTGAAAAGTAGGCAAAAATGATCAAAACAGCATTTTAAATGTATTTATTTTTTACATATTTTATCGTTTGTTATCTTTGTTGTCACATGAGAATATTATTTAACTTGCTTGAAAGAGCCTTTATACGGAAGATTTCTCATTTGAGCTTATCATAAAGCAAAAACTGTATAATTTATAAAGTAGAAATACAATATTTATTACCAAATTAACAAATAATACCAATCATACAAAATTTTTTATGAATAATCCATAGATTACTTACAATTTAACAAAATATAAATAGATACCTGTATAATAAAAATGAAAATATTAAATTAATTTTTATAGAATATATTAAAAATATTTTTTATATTTACTTTTACATGTCTGTAAGAAATTTAAGATTAAAAACCCTTCATTTGCTCTTTTATATATTGAGAAGGTTCTTGATTTGAAAATGAATTAGCGTGGATAAAGGGTAGATTGAGTTTTTTCTCATTTCAATTCGCTAGTTTTTTAAAGAGGTGGCAATAAGTTGAGATAAAATATTCAAATTTTGAAACTTTATTCTCTATATTTATAATATTTCAGAATTATGGTGTGCGCATATTAAGTTTTGTTTTTTACTTTAATGTAAGGTTCTATTTTGATATATGAGTGCGTTAAGATTTTGCATTAAAGATTTATATTTAAAGCTATGGAATGGTAGGAAGAAATGTGTTATTATGTACTGATCTACTTTATTTTATCCATTCTCTTAATTTATCATATAAAAGAATGTTTTTTGTTCCATACTTGTTGATTTAGAAGAGATGTTTTATTCTTTCTTACTAAGTCTTCAATATTCTTTAACTTGTTATTGATTATTTTTTAGAACTTTTCTTTATGGAAACTTGCATTTATCAGTTTTACAGATTTTCATTCTGAATTAAATATTTTATAAAGATTCTGAAATCTTTGAAGACAATAAATATTATATTTTTAGGAATGTTGATTGAACAAGCGGGGATAATTCTATTGGAAAAAATGAAGTGAATAGAGCGGGGTATTTCTTTTGTTCTTATGGATGTAAATATTCTTTGTGTTGATTGGCACATCATTTAAACGATTTTTCAATGAAGATAGGGATCAGTGGTTAATAATGGCAGAAGCTTTAAAAGTTGGTGTTGCGGGACTTGGTACGGTTGGTACTTCAGTTGTTCGAGCTCTATGTGAAAAAGCGAATAGTTTAGCTTGTCAATGTGGGCGATTCATCAAAGTTGTTGCTGTTAGTGCGCGCGATAAAGGCCGCAATCGTGGACTTGATCTCAGTGATATAAAATGGTTTGATTCACCTGTGGAGTTGGCTGCTTCTGATGAGATTGATGTTTTTGTAGAGTTAATTGGTGGTGAATTGGATGTGGTGTATACCGCTGTTAAGAGAGCGCTTGAGGCGGGACATCATGTTGTAACAGCCAATAAAGCTCTTCTTGCTCGACATGGAGTAGAGCTGGCTATAATTGCAGAAAAAAAAGGTGTTTTTCTTCATTTTGAAGCAGCTGTTGCAGGGGGGATTCCTGTCATCAAAGCGATGAGAGAATCACTTGTTAGTAATCGCATATCGCGAATTTATGGTATTCTCAATGGAACCTGTAATTATATATTAACACGCATGTTTACGGAAGGTCTTTCATTTAAAGATTGTTTAGCAGATGCACAGAGACTTGGGTATGCTGAAGCAGATCCAACTTTTGATATTGAGGGAAATGATACTGCTCATAAATTAGCTTTGTTGACAAGCTTGGCATTTGGAACAGCTATTTCGTTAGATGATGTTTATGTTGAAGGAATTCATAATATTTCGCAAATTGATATTCGAGCAGCTGATGAATTGGGGTATCGGATTAAGCTTTTAGGGGTTGCATTAAAAACGGATTCTGGAATAGAGCAACGCGTTCATCCAACAATGGTACCAGCATCCTCAATGATTGCACAGATAAATGGTGTAACCAATGCTCTTTCTATTCAAAGTGATTTATTAGGTGAATTACTGTTTTCTGGTCCTGGCGCTGGAGGAAAGGCAACAGCATCAGCCGTTATTGGTGATTTGGCTGATATAGCAAAAGCGCGTTCTGGTTTTCAGTATGCACCTGTTTTAAGACGCCCAGCATTAGAACTTGCTCCTCATAAAAAAGCACGTATTTCGCATCATGCAGGTGGTTATTTTATTCGTTTAAATGTTCATGATCGTACTGGTGTTTTTGCCGCGGTCGCAAGGCATATGGCTGATAATCACATCTCATTGGAGTCGATTGTTCAAAGATCTTTTGTAGAAGATCAAATTGAAAAAACAATTATTTTAATTACGCATGAAACAACAGAGGTGAATGTACGACAGGCACTTGCAGAAATTGAAAAAGATGGACATCTTGTTGCAAAATCTCAATTTATTCGTATTGAACCTATGGCAAAGAATTGATAACTTTCTTGATAATAAAAACGCACGCTTGAGTTCTTTTATCTCTTGTGAAAAATTTTCATCTTTGCCAAAAAACTTTATTCTTAGTATTTAATAAGGACTCATATTTTTCTGGTATTCATTCGGTAGGATTTTTTCATATGCCCACAACTCAGAAGATTTTAAATGGACTTGATCGTATTTTGACGCTTGAATTGGTACGTGTTACTGAACGTGCTGCTGTTGCTGCTGCACGCTGGCGCGGACGTGGCGATGAAAAGGCAGCGGATCAGGCTGCTGTAGATGCAATGCGGCAAGAACTTAATCGATTGCCTATTGATGGTACAGTGGTGATTGGTGAAGGTGAGCGGGATGAAGCGCCTATGCTTTATATTGGAGAAAAAGTGGGTCTTCAAAGTGGATTGGCGATCGATATTGCACTTGATCCACTAGAGGGTACAACACTTTGTGCTAAAAATATTGCTAATTCTTTGGCAGTAGTTGCAATTGCTGAAAAGGGTAATCTCCTTTACGCTCCTGATGTTTATATGAACAAAATTGCTATTGGTCCTGGTTATCCAAAGGGAATAGTCGATATAGATGCTTCTCCTACTGATAATATACATGCTCTTGCGAAGGCTAAAGGAGTGGCTGTTAATCAGATTGTTGTTTGTATTATGGATAGACCTCGTCATGAAAAATTGGTTGATGAAGTACGAGCGACAGGGGCGTCGATTCGCTTGATTGGGGATGGAGATGTGGCTGCTGTTATTGATACAACTGATCCAGAAGAAACAGGTATTGATATCTATATGGGGATTGGTGGAGCACCTGAAGGTGTTTTAGCTTCTGCTGCTTTGCGCTGCATTGGAGGACAGATGCAAGGTCGTTTGCTGCTTGATACAGAAGAGAAAATTGCTCGTGCAGCTAAAATGGGGATTAGTGATCCCAATAAGGTTTATACAATGGAAGAAATGGCAAAGGGTGATGTTTTGTTTTCAGCAACAGGGGTGACAGATGGTAATATGCTTTCTGGTGTTAAATTTACACCTCACTACATTCAAACGGAAACTCTCGTAATGCGCGCCCATACGGGTACAGTTCGTAATATTAAAGCACAGCATAGAGATCATTCAAAATTTGATTAATGTTTTCTTTTTTTGTCACTAAAAATAAAAGGAGTTTTTTTAGGAAATACGCTCCCATGAAGCTACTTTCATGGAAGCGTTTATAGATATGGGAATACCCTTAATATTATGAGAGTTGCACAGAATGCACCCAGCCATTTTTATCTTCTATGTTCCCTTTTTGAATGCCAACCAATTGTGTACGAAGCTGCTTTGTGACTTCTCCAACTGTTTCATTTCCAATAATAAATTCTCCTCCTTTATATCTAAAACGACCAATTGATGTGACAACGGCAGCTGTACCACAAGCAAAGGCTTCTTTAAGGTGTCCACTCTTTGCATCTTCTTGAAGCGCTGCAAAAGAATAAGGACGCTCTTCTATTTTTAATCCCATTTGTTTTGCCAACTCTAAGAGTGAATGACGTGTTATTCCTGGAAGGATAGTTCCATTAAGTGGGGGGGTTACAAGTGTATTATTGTCCATAATAAAGCAGACATTCATACCACCAAGTTCTTCAATCCATTTATGTTCAATCATATCAAGAAAGAGTACTTGGCTACAATTGTTTTCAGTTGCACTTTTTTGTGCAAGTAAGCTTGCTGCATAGTTTCCACCACATTTGGCAGCCCCTGTTCCTCTTGGACCGGCACGACTATAATCTGTTTCAATCCAGACGCTGACAGATTTTTCTTCTCCTTTGAAATAGGATTCAACTGGAGAGGCTATGATACAAAAAAGATATTCTTGAGAAGGGCGGACTCCCAAAAAGTTTTCATTGCCAAACATAAATGGACGGATATAGAGGCTAGCGTTGGGCTGATCAGAAACCCATTTTTGATCAATCTTTACTAATTGATGAACGGCATCCAGAAAAATATCTTTTGGCAATTCTGGCATAGCTAAACGCCTCGCTGATTCTATAAAGCGTTGTGCATTGGCATCAGGACGGAAGAGCAAGATGCGCCCATCTTTTGCACGATATGCTTTTAAACCCTCAAAAATTTCCTGTCCGTAATGTAAAACGGTACTTGCAGGGTTAATTTCTAAAGCTTTGTATTGAGAGATGATAGCATTGTGCCAGCCTTTGTCTTCAGTCCATTGAATAGCACACATGTGGTCTGTAAAAAATTGACCAAAACCGGGACTTTTTAAAATTTCTTCATATTTTTCTTCTGACAGAGGAGATGGGTGTTTTTCTATTTTAAAGGGAAGCGATGATATGGGAGATTTCATAAAAAACCTTTTGAGTATGTTTCATTTTTATTAATAAAAATAATGAAATATTTTGATTATAACTCTATTATTAACAAAACCTTTGTGTCAATGTTTTATTATAGAATACAAAGGGGTTTATTATATAATTCAAAGGCTAGGGTAGGGTAGATATTTTAATTCTATCCTCGCCTCTTTTTCTCAACTTTATGAAGTAAGCTGGAACTTTTGTCTATAATTATCGTTTTCTCATAATAAGTATCTGAATAATTTCATATATGCATATTTTCTAGAAATTTAAAGGTAAGGGAATTGAGAAAAGGAATCCACTATGATTGATAAAAATTATCACACATATGAAGAACGTATGGCCGCAGAAAGAAAAGGTCGTGAACAACGTGTTTCAATCGCTAAGGGTATTTTTGCTATTCTTCTTGCGATGGTTATTATTTGGTTTATTTTTGGTTTTTTAGGATCTTTTTTTGCAAAATCTCCTGAACATAGTTCGCGTTATAATACTCCAGAAACAAGCCAAAGTGTAACAACGCCCAAAAAAGATTTAAATTCTCTTCCTCCTGTACCTTATACCTATAAGGGTACGGAGTGATTTTTACCTATAAGGGTACGGAGTGATTTTTTCATAAATATAATCTTTTAGATAGGGCGAAAATCGACGTAGATTAAGGAATAAAGTCAGCACAAAGACATAAAAAGATTGGAACGATTTTAATTTCTGAAGTTTTTGATAAGTAATTAAATGGTATGAAAATAAATCATGCAACGGTTTTAACAACCGTTGCATGTTTGGTTTAGCGTGTGATGAAGCAGCTTCCACCAGAACTTTTAATGGATTCACAAAGGATTATGGCTTCATTACGGTCTTGCGCTTGAATCCGAACACGGTAATAAGTACCTTTTCCTGGTATAAAAGCGGATTGAATATTTAAAGAACGGGCGCCAATAAGGAATCCAAATTTAGATTTCATATTTTTTAAAGAATTTCTAGCGAGCTCATGCGTTGGTTGAGATGCAAGTTGTACGTAATAACTTTCTGAATTTTGTGCTGCAACTCTGTTTGGTGATGTGGAGCGAGACGCGGCTGGTGTTTCAACTTGTGTATTTCTTTCTGCATGAGAAGGAATAGGGATAAATTTTTCTTCAATATTTGAGCTAGAATTATTTTCTGCAATTATTTTATCAATATTATTTTTGAGATCATGATCTCTTTCTTGGTCGTTTATATCAGAATCATGCGACGAAACAAGGGACGAATCTTGAAGTTCATTAGAAACTTGATCAATGCTTTCTTCAGATTGAGCAGCAGTTTTGCTGTTTGTTTGATGCGCGGGGGCTAGTGTAACTGTACCATCTTGATTGACAATAACAGTTTGTACTTCTCGCATTGGAATAGTATGGTTTATAGCTTCTGTGACTGCATCTTCAACATCAGATTCATTTAAAGACGATGAGGAAACGTTTGAAGATTCTTCAGGGTTTAATTCTTTTAAATTTTCAGGTTGTTCAGAGTTATCAATAAGAAATTGTTGTGTATTTTCTTGTTTCTCATTTTGTTCAGTTGTTTGTTTATAGATATCTAAATTATGTGCAACATCATTTTTCGTTTCAGTTGTTTCTGGTTTGAATTTAAAAGGCGTATTATCAGCGTGGATAATGACCGTTTCTTCATTTTTTTGTGATGGCATAAAAAAGTGAGAATAACCTGCAAACCCAATTCCTATTAAAATAAGTATAAAAAAACCTTTAATGAAAGTTTTACCAAAAATAAAACTTTTTAAGGGAGGAGGAGCTGATGGATGCGTGGGAACCTCATCTGAGCTTGTGTATGATGAATTCTCGCTAAAAGAGGGAAAATTATATTCCATATTGGCAGAAGAAGAATAGTCGGAATTTTGTTCTTTAGAGTTTATATAAACACCTTCTTTTGAATTTTGCATAGACTGATGAAAAACTTCACTAAAAACTTCATTCTTCTGTTGTTTTTGAGAAAAATTATCTGTTGGAACATTTCCTACATTGAGTACATCAGCAAATTCTTCTTCTAAACCACCATTAGTTGGCACATCATATTCTGGCGCTTCATACGGGACTTCTGGAACCATAATAGGACCAGTTTTTTCTACGATTTCCTCTGAAAATTTATAAGTATCAACATTGGGAGGGGGAGTATCTCTGTGCGTATAGTTATGGGCAAAAAAGCCATCCGTTTGTTTTGTATTTAAAGAGGGTGATGAGGAAAGAAACTCATCTAAATTATTTTCATTATATGAAATTTCTCTATTTGGGTTAGAGGCACCTTCGGCATTATTGATGTATTGGGCTCGAGCCTCATCATATATCGGAACTTTTTCGCTATAAGTTTCTTGTTGTGAGGGGGGGGCTTCAAAAAAATGGGGATAATTGGTTGTATGATCTTCTTGTGAAGCCCCCTTTAAATAAGATTGTCTATCAACTGGTGGAGAATCTAAAGGTGAGGAGAAGGTACTTGTTGTTTGATTTCTTGCAGTGTTTTGTCTTTCTGACACAAGATTAGAAGATGAGAAAAACTCATTTTCCTCTGTAGAAGAGGAGGCATCAGGATAATCTTTTTTAATCCAATTTTCTTGATCAGCTGAAATTTTATAGGGATGGTTTATAGGAGTGTCATAGAGGTTTGGATTGTCATCATAAGTTTTTTGTATATTCGTAGTCTCAGGTTGTTGTGAATTTATTTGTGAAAAACGATTGGTTTGTTCAACATCTTCTGGCATCTCTCTCTTATTTTCGTGCCTTTCAGATTTATCAAAAAAGAAATTTTCTGATTCTGATTGTGACATAAGATTACTTTTTTCAAGAAAAGGATCAGCACTGGTTGCTGTTGTTTTCTGTTGATGTGATTGATTCTTTGGGATTGGTAATGGAGAAAGCTCATCTAAAATTTGTTCTTCATCATGACTGCTAGGTGAAGAATATTTCTCTTCAGATAAATTATTTTGTTTTGAATGGTTGAAAGAAGCAGCTTGTGCAATATTTGAGGCTGTTGCGTTGCTGGTTGCATACAAGTCCCATTGTTTTTTTTGATCATCAAACGGTAAGTCATGTGCTAAATTATTTTCAAGTTCCTCTTCTAGAAAGGACAAATCAAAATCATCATCATGGGATGATATTTCGGGGTGAGATGTTGATCGATCTGTTTTTAAAGAAGATTGCTCATTTTGGTTTCCGCTTTGTTTGTGCGGATTAAAAATGCGCGTAAGCCTTTCTAAAGGATCATGGTGTTCATGATCGTGTTTTGTTTCGTGTAGATTTTTGCGATCGTTATCGCTCATAGCTTTTCTCACATGGTGGTTTGCACTTACGTGCAATCAATGGTTGATTTTGATTTGTTATATTAAAATTATAAATTTTCCCCCTCTCATGCAATGATACATGAAAAAGTTTATCAATAGAGTACCTATTGTATGTATTTATAGAACTTTTTCAACGCATTTCTATGGGTGCTTCGACTCCTATGATGGTAAGCCCTGATGATAAAATATTGATAACAGCTTGTATCAATCCTAATCTTGCAAAGGATAACTCTTTATCATCAGGTTGAATAAAGCGTAAATTGAGATTTTCACTCCCTTTATTCCAGTGTGTGTGAAAGCTGGAGGCAAGGTCATAAAGATAAAATGCTAATCGATGCGGTTCCTTATGAACTACGGCCTGTTCAATGATACGTGGATATTCAGAAAGTTTGCGTATTAACAATATTTCATGGTCATCTGTTAATCGATGAAGATGGGCAATCAATGTATCATTTGAAAAGCTTTTAATATGAAGCGCTTCTTGTGCTTGACGAAAGACTGAGTGACAACGTGCACTTGCATATTGTACGTAAAAGATGGGGTTATCTTTTGATTGTTCTGTTACTTTTGCAAAATCAAAATCAAGAGGTGCTTCACACTTACGGTATAGCATCATAAAACGCACAGGATCACGTCCAACCTCTTCGACAACATCCCGTAGAGTGACAAAAGATCCTGCTCTTTTTGACATGCGTACAGGATGACCGTTGCGAAAAAGTTTTACCAATTGACACAAGAAGACACTTAATTTAGCCTTATCCCCAGAAATTGCTTTTGCCATTGCCTCTAGCCGCTTTACATAGCCAGCATGGTCTGCGCCTAGAATATAAATCATTTCATCAAAATGACGATTAAATTTATCCCGAAAATAAGCAACATCAGCAGCAAAATAAGTGTAAGAACCGTCAGATTTGACTAAAACACGGTCTTGGTCATCACCGACATTTGTTGAACGGAACAAAGTTTGTTCGCTTGGTTCCCAGTCTTCTGTATTTTGTCCCTTGGGAGGGGGGAGTTTTCCTTTGTAGATATAACCATTTAAAGTGAGGTCGTTGATGGTGTTACGAATGGCGCGTGCATTATCAGCATAAAGCATTCGCTCAGAGAAAAAGATATCATGATAAATATTAAGAGCAGCCAAATCTTCGCGAATCATGGACATCATTGCATGAATTGCACGTTCTTTCACAAGAGATAAGGCTTCATCTTTATCCATCGTGAGGAGTTGGTCACCAAACTCTTGAGCAAGCGATTGACCCAATGGGATCAAGTATTCTCCAGGATAGAGCCCTTCTGGAATTTCATTAATTTTTTGCCCAAGAGCCTCACGATAGCGCAATAGTACAGAATGGGCGAGGACTTCGATTTGTTGACCAGCATCATTGATATAATATTCTTTTGTAATGTTATAGCCCGTAAATTGCAGCAAATTGGAGAGAACATCCCCAACAACCGCTCCGCGGCAGTGTCCTACATGCATTGGTCCTGTCGGATTTGCTGAGACATATTCAACATTGATGCGTTTTCCTTGTCCCATTGGAATACGACCATAAGAAGTGCCTAATTCAAGCATGGATTTTATAGCATCTTGCCAAAATAATTTTGTAAGCTTTATGTTTATAAAACCAGGACCGGCAACATCTATATTTTCGATAGAGGGATCATTTTTAAGAAGTTCTATGATTTTATCTGCAAGTGCACGTGGATTGATTCCAATAGATTTTGCAAGCACCATAGCAGCATTGGTTGATAAATGACCATGGGAGGAATCACGTGGAGGATCAACAGTGATTTTTGATAAATCTAGATCTTCTCCATTTTTTCCTTTTAGATCAGATAATTCAATTGATCTCTTAATTTTTTTTTCGAAGTTTTTAAAGATATTCATATTTAGCTTCCATGATGATGCCAAAGCCATTAAACGAAATTATCTGTATGGTCAAATAAACGGTGATATTCACGTAGAGCGTAGTGATCTGTCATGCCTGAAAGAAAGTCAGCAATCAAACGTGCTAACTCTTGATTTTTTAAGTGCACTGTTTTGCTCTGCCAACTTTCAGGCATTGTATTTGGATTTTCATAATAACAATTGAATAATTTTTGTACAATGCATTTTGCTGCATTGCGACGACTAAGAACTTGTTCATGATAGTAAAGATTTTTAAATAAAAAGTTTTTTAGTTCTTTTTCATAAACGGTCATTGTTGGTGAAAAGGTGACAATAGTTTGTTTTGCTTGGTGAATATCGTTTATGCTTGTTGGTTTGATGCGTGCTAAATTTTTTTGTGACTGTTTGATAACATCTTCAACCATGGTTGTTATTTGTCTTCGTACAAGTGTGTAACCGCGACGCGTTTGGTCGAGATGGGGATGCTCATCTGTTATATCTTTTAATATTGCTGCTGTTAGTGAAACATGTTCAAATTGATCGAGTGTTAAAAATTGCGAACGTAGACCATCATCAATATCATGCGCATTGTATGCGATATCATCTGCAATAGCAGCACATTGCGCTTCTAGTCCTGCAAAACAATCGAGTGCAAGGTCTTGCTTTGCATTGTATTGTAAAATATCGATAGGAACCTCCTTATTCTTCGCGTGGGGACCTAAAAGGGGGCCATTGTGCTTTACAAGTCCTTCGAGGGTTTCCCATGTAAGGTTAAGTCCATCAAAATTTGCATAGCGCTGTTCTAGTTTTGTTACAATGCGTAATGCTTGTGCATTATGATCAAAGCCGCCATAATGTACCATGGCTTCATTAAGAGCATCTTCTCCAGCATGGCCAAAGGGTGTGTGTCCAAAGTCGTGAACAAGGGCAATGGCTTCGGCAAGGTCTTCATCAAGACACAGGGCACGGGCTAATGTTCTTGCAATTTGAGAAACCTCTATGGAATGGGTTAGGCGAGTACGGTAATGATCGCTTTCATCAGCAATAAACACTTGCGTTTTATGTTTAAGACGTCGAAATGCATTAGAATGGATAATACGATCTCTATCTCGTTGAAAAGGTGAGCGTGTGGTGCTCATCGTTTCATGGTATAACCGACCACGGCTTGTTTGTGGATGAGCACTGTACACTGCTCGAGATTGGTAATTGAAGTTGATATTGCCTATATCCATTGCAAGCTGCCCATTATCATCTTAAAATTGAGAGTGGTTTATGACAAATAAACTGATCTTTGAGTGTGGGATACTCTTTCTTGATGGTTTAATGCAAGGATATATAAAATGAATGTGAAAATTTCAGATGTTGCTGCTAAAAAAATTGCACAGATACTTTTGCGTGAACCCGATAAAATAGCATTACGTATTTCTGTTGAAGGTGGTGGGTGTTCTGGTTTTTCTTATAAATATGACTTGGTTTCTGAAATGTGTGAAGATGACCTCGTTCTCAAAAAAGACGGGGCAGTTGTGTTTATTGATTTACTATCACTTCCTTTCATGGAAGGAGCTGAGATTGATTTTGTTGATGATCTTATAGGGCAGTCTTTTCAAATCCACAATCCCAATGCTGTTTCATCATGTGGTTGTGGTGTAAGTTTCTCAATTTAAAATGATGGCTGTGTGATATTGTTTCTTGAAAAAAAGATCATGTTGGTCAACAATGCAAAAATGGGTATTCTTATAAAAATAGTGCACCGATGTATATGGTTGTGCGTGGTGCTTGCTTTATTGACTTGGAGCCACTGTGCTTTTTCTGAAGCAGGAGAAGGGCAAGATCAGCAGCAGGGACAATCAAGGAGTTTTATTGTAAAGACTCAAGAGCAGGAAAACGAAAATTTAGCATCTCAAACACAACTCATTTTGAATGCTCGATTAACAAATAGTCATCCGGATATTGAAAAAGGGCTTGTCTGGCGGGTTTATGCCCCTATTCTAGGGATTGATAATAAATTACCATTAGTGGCAACCTATAAGGGGGGAAGTGCACGTTTTGATCTCGAACCAGGAAGTTATCTTGTTCATGTCTCATTTGGTCATATGAGTGCTGTGCGCCATATTCGTTTAGAAAATGGGCAGAGTCTTGTAAAAAACTTTAATCTTGAGGCTGGTGGTGTCATTTTAAATGCAACACTGCTCAATGGCGTAATGAATGAAAAGGAACTCCGTTTTACCATTTATGAGGATGAAAAAGAAAATGATGATACGGGAGTGATTATATCAAATGTTAAACCCCAATCAGTTGTGCGTTTAAAAGCTGGCCGCTACCATGTTGCTTCCCATTATGGTTCCATTAATGCGACGGCTCGTTCGGATATTCAAGTGGATGCTGGTAAAATAACAGAAGTTACTCTTGAACATCAGGCCGCTCAGATTGTCTTAAAACTGGTACGGCAAGAAGGAGGGGAAGCGCTTGCAGATACAAGTTGGTCTCTTGCCAATGATTCTGGTGATATCGTTTATGAAACAGTTGGTGCGTATGTTTCACTCGTGTTAGCGGAGGGAGAGTATATTGCAATTGCTAAAAATAAAGATAAAATCTATCAGAAAGTTTTTTCAGTCGTTTCTGGTCATGATGAAGATATAAGTGTGGTGGCGAATGAACAAAATATGCAACAAATTGATGAAGATGTGGATTGATTGTTGTTCATGGGGGTAAGCTATGATGAAAGACGGGGTATGAATTTTGATTGAAATTTCAACAGTTGGTGTGTTTTTTGCTGGGGCACTCTCTTTTTTGTCACCATGCGTTTTGCCATTAGTTCCTCCTTATTTGTGCTATATGGCAGGGGTTGGTATTGATGATTTTCGTTCAGAAAAGCCTGATGAGAAAGTCTTTATACGCTGGGCTTTACTGTCTTCTGTTATTGCTTTTGTTCTTGGGTTTACGACTGTTTTTGTTGCTTTAGGTGCCAGTGCTAGCACAATTGGGAAATTCATCGGTTATTATCGTGATTGGTTTGCTCTTGCTGCTGGAATTGTCATTATTATTTTTGGTTTAAATTTTTTGGGGATTTTCAAAATCGCTTTTTTATTTCGTGAAGCGCGTTTTCAGACCAAAAAAACACCTGCTGGTCCTTTAGGCGCGTATATTATCGGTTTAGCTTTTGCTTTTGGTTGGACACCGTGTATTGGCCCTATTTTAGGTCCTATTATAACGCTTGCTGGAACAAAAGAAACTGTGGGAGAGGGAGCTGTTCTCTTAGCGGTTTATGCATTAGGTCTTGCTATTCCTTTTATGTTAGCAGCTTTATTTTCGAGCAGTTTTATGCGATTTTTAGGAGCTTTTCGTATTCATTTAGGAAAAGTTGAAAAAATTATTGGTGTTTTTCTTATTCTTACAGGGATTTTGTTTTTAACAGGTTCTATGCAGGATCTTTCATTTTGGCTTTTAGAACATTATCCTTCGTTGGGTTATATTGAAGATATTCGTTGGCACAATATTATGAATTTTTTTGGATTTTCTCGTTAGTCTTATGTGTTTTTATGGTTAGAAGTTGTCTTTCTATTGTTCTTGCCGCAGGTGAGGGGACGCGCATGAAATCGTCTCTGCCTAAGGTACTTCATAAAATTGCTGGATTGCCTCTTATATGCCATGTTCTAAAACAAATAGAATTGGCAGGCTCTTCACAATTAGCAGTTGTTGTGGGATTTGGTGCTAAGGAGGTTACGCACGTTGTTCAGTCATTTGTAAAAGATGTAATGATTTTTGAACAAAAAGAGCGTTTAGGAACAGCTCATGCTGTTTTGTCTGCTCGTTCAGCTTTGCAAAAGGAAGTGGATGATGTTCTCATTGTTTTTGGGGATACTCCTCTCATTCAGCAAGATTCATTGCACCAAATGCGTGCACAGCTTGCTGATGGAGCAGATGTTGTTTTTGCAGGTTTTCATACCAAAAATCCAACAGGTTATGGGCGTCTTCTCGAGAAAAATGGTCAATTAATTGCAATTGTAGAAGAAAAAGACGCTAGCGATGAAGAAAAAAAGATTTCTTTTTGTAACGGTGGAATACTCGCTATGCGTGGAAAACATGCACTTTCTCTTTTAGAGAAAGTTGGTAATAACAATGTGAAAAAAGAATATTACTTAACAGATATTGCTTCTCTTGCAACACGCAAAGGATTAGATGTGCGTGTTGTTGAAGTTCCTTTTGAAGATATTGTAGGAATTAACAATGGTCTTGAGCTTTCTGAGGCTGATTCTTTGTGGCAAAAACGTAAAGCGCGCGATTTAATGTTATCGGGTGTTACACTCTTAAAGCCAGAAACACTCTATTTTTCTTATGATACAGAAATTGAACCAGGAGTGGTGATAGAACCAAATGTTTATTTTGGGTTAAGCGTAAAAGTACAATCTGGTGCGGTTATTCATGCATTTAGTTATCTCGAAGGTGCTGTGGTTGGTAGAGATGCACAGATTGGTCCCTATGCACGTTTGCGTCCTGGAACAGAGTTGGCGAAGTCCGTAAAGATTGGAAATTTTTGTGAAGTCAAACAAGCTAAGGTAGGAGAATCTTCTAAAATCAATCATTTAAGTTATATTGGTGATGCTGAAATTGGTGCACATACCAATATTGGAGCCGGTACAATTACTTGCAATTATGATGGATTTAACAAATATAAAACCGTGATTGGTGATCATGCTTTTGTTGGGTCTAATACGGCACTTGTTTCCCCATTGATAATAGGGGATGGCTCTTATGTTGCTTCAGGAAGTGTTATTACTGAAAATATTCCTATGAACAGTATGGCTTTTGGGCGTGCACGACAGGTTATAAAAGAGGGCTATGCGACAAAATTTCGAGAGCGCTTGTTAGAAAACAAACAGAAAAAATGATTATTTTCAGCTTATTCTTTTGTTTCGTGTTAATCTAACGATGGATGGGAGGTTTATTCTTAAAGATTGCCGTACTCCATGTTTGAATTATTTTTATTATTTATAGTTTTAAATAAAGGCTGTTGGATTGTTTTATAAGATTTAAATCTTAAGATGTGGGTTGGAGCTTTTTAATGTGTGGAATTATTGGAATTCTTGGAAAGAGGTGTGTTTCGTCCTCTTTGGTTGAGGGGTTAAAACGTCTTGAATATAGAGGGTATGATTCATCTGGGGTGGCAACGGTCCATAATGGGCATCTTTATCGTGTACGTGCTGAGGGGAAGCTTGTTCATTTAGAAGAAAAATTAAAAAAAACACCTCTGGAGGGAAGTTTAGGGATTGGTCATACCCGTTGGGCTACGCATGGAATTGCTGTTGAACGCAATGCGCATCCCCATGTGACTGAAAAGCTTGCGATTGTTCATAATGGTATTATTGAAAATTTTGTAGAACTGCAAAAGGAACTCATAGAGGATGGTTGTATCTTTGAAACAGAGACGGATACGGAAGTTATTGCACATTTAATAACGCGTGCATTAAAAGATGGTCTTTCTCCGCAAGAAGCCATACGCACCAGTTGGAAAAGGCTGCAGGGGGCTTTTGCTATTGCTCTTATTTTCGAAGGTGAAGATAACCTTATGATTGCGGCTTGTTCTGGTCCACCTCTGGCAATTGGTTATGGAAAAGATGAATTTTTTGTGGGGTCAGATGCGATTGCTTTGGCACCATTCGTTGATTATATTAGCTATATGGAAGATGGGGATTGGGCTGTTCTCACACGGGAGGGTGTTACAATTTATGATGCTAATAATCAACCGGTAAAACGTCCTGTGACGACATTACTTGAAGGGGCTTTATTGATTTCTAAGGGTAATCATCGTCATTTTATGCACAAGGAAATGTTTGAACAACCTGAAGTGATTTCTCATAATTTGGCGCATTATCTTGATCTTGGAAATTATGTCGTTCGACCCCTTGAGAATTTGATTGATTGGAAAAATATTCATCGTCTCCTTTTTGCGAGTTGTGGAACGGCTTATTATTCAACCCTAGTTGCGCGCTATTGGTTTGAGAAATTTGCCGCTTTAAGTGTTGATAATGATGTTGCTTCGGAGTTTCGTTATCGTGAACCTCCTATAACGTCTGATGTGTTATCGCTGTTTGTTTCTCAATCTGGTGAGACAGCTGATACATTGGCTTCTTTGCGTTATTGTCGTGAGCGGGGTGTAAAAACAGCAACAATTGTGAATGTAGAGCAATCAACAATGGCAAGGGAGGCTGATTTTATTTTCCCAACACTTGCCGGACCGGAAATAGGTGTTGCTTCAACAAAAGCTTTTACCTGTCAATTGGCAACGCTTGCTTCACTAGCACTTAGTGCTGCTAAACAACGTGGCTATCTTTCGGCTCAAATGGAAAAGAAACTGGTTCAACAGTTGGCAGAAGTTCCACGTATTTTAAATGAGGTCTTAAAACTAGAGAGAAAAATTGAATGTATTTGTCGTGATTTGGTAAATGCAAAAAGTGTTCTTTATCTAGGACGTGGAACTTCTTATCCGATTGCTTTGGAGGGAGCCCTTAAACTGAAAGAGCTTTCTTATATTCATGCTGAAGGTTATGCGGCAGGTGAATTAAAGCATGGACCAATTGCTCTGGTGGATGAGACAATACCCGTTATTGTTGTTGCACCTTATGATCGGTGGTTTGAAAAAACTTTTTCTAATATGCAAGAAGTGGTAGCGCGTAATGGTCGTATTATTTTAATAACCGATAAAAAAGGAGCAGAAGTAGCTTGTCTTAAGACTTTATCAACGATCACTTTGCCAGATGTTCCAGAGTTTATTTCTCCTATTATTTATGCACTCCCTGTTCAGTTAATCGCTTATCATACGGCTGTTTTATTAGGAACAGATGTTGATCAACCCCGTAATTTAGCAAAATCAGTCACGGTTGAATAAAAGTATATTTCTGAATCTTTTGGAGAATAATCAAGTGTAAGAAATTGATTTATAATGAAACTTATTTTTCATTTTTCTCTGTTGAACGAGAATACTGAAGAAAAGTTTTTTCTTTCTAAATCCTTTACGATAAAACGAAAAATATTTTCTTACCTATCAAAAAATAGATCAGTTATGTGAATATAATGGTAGAAAAAGACGCAATATTGCTTCTACTGTTTTAATGCAAGAATAATTCAGATTGAGAGAGAAGATAGTGCTGTTGATTTGTTATTCGTTCATGAAGCATAAAGATGCTAAGAGACTGCGTAGATCATTTATGGGTAATTCTAAGAGAGAAAACCATATTTGAACAGAGAGGTATTTAAGTTTTTTATTAGAGGGTCTTTGTTATCCTGCTCGTAAGAGGCGTGCAGCATCGTTGTGTCCGAAAAGATAAAGGAGCAACCGTAAAGCTTGTCCTTGCTCAGAAGAAAGATGAGGATCGCGTTGTAAAAATAAACGAGCATATTTTCTTGCCATTGACAAAAGATCGCTATGAACTGCAAGGTTTGCTATATGAAATTCAGGGACTCCGGATTGTTTTGTACCTAAAAGTTCTCCTTCGCCTCGTAGGCGCCAATCTTCTTCAGCAATTTCAAAACCATCTTCTGTATTGCGGATAATATTAAGGCGTGTTGCTGCTGTTTTAGTCAGTGGATCTTTATAGAGCAAAATGCAGGAAGATTTTTTATCGCCTCGTCCTACACGTCCACGTAATTGGTGCAATTGTGAAAGGCCAAAATGTTCCGCGTGTTCGATGATAATGATCGAAGCATCTGGAATATCTACTCCCACTTCAATGACGGTGGTTGCAACTAAAATACGTGTATTTCCACATTTAAAAGATGCCATAGCGGCTTCTTTTTCTGCTGTAGACATTTTTCCATGGATCATACCAACGTGTGCTCCAAAGCGCTCATGGAGAAATGCAAAGCGGTTTTCAATTGAAGTGAGATCAAGAGCTGTCGATTCTTCTACTAAAGGACAAATCCAATAGAGCTTTTCTCCTTTTTCTAATGCAATTGCGATTCTCTCTATAAGCTCATGAAGACGTTTCAAAGAAAGCGTTGCTGTTGTAATGGGTTGTCGTCCCATTGGTTTTTCGGTAATTTTAGAGACATCCATATCACCAAAAGCTGTTAAGACGAGTGTGCGCGGAATGGGTGTGGCGGTCATAACCAGCATATCAGCTTTATTGCCTTTTTCTGTAAGAGCGATACGTTGATGGACACCAAAACGGTGTTGTTCATCGATAATGGTTAAAGCGAGATTATTATAAGTAACGCTGTTTTGTATGAGAGCATGGGTTCCGATGACAATAGAAACTTGACCTGACAGAATATCATTCACGATATTTGTCCTCAACTTTCCTTTTTCTCGTCCTGTTAAAAGGGTTGTTTGTAATCCGACCTTTTCGGCAAGAGGAGCGATGGTGGCAAAATGTTGCCTGGCAAGCACTTCGGTTGGTGCCATTAAAGCTGATTGTCCTGAATTTTCAGCAATTTGTGCCATTGCCATCAATGCAACAACAGTTTTTCCTGCGCCTACATCACCTTGAAGTAGTCTTAGCATCGGTTCTGGTGAAGCAAGATCATTTGCGATATCTTCTACTGCTTTTTTTTGTCCGGTTGTGAGTTGAAAGGGGAGGATATTGAGCAATTTTTTAGTATAAATTCCTGTTGATGGTCGAGAAGTGCCAACAAGAGATTTAGTTTTCAAACGCACGAGTCCTAGTGCCAATTGACAAGCGAGCAATTCATCATAGGCAAGACGTTTGCGTGCTGTACTTTCTAAGGATAGATCGTCGGGGTTAATGGGCGCATGGATACGGCGTAAAGCAACAGAAAAAGAAGGAAAATTTTGCTGCTTTTTCACATTTTCATCTATCCATTCTGGGAGGAGTGGAATAAAATCAAGAGCGTTTTGTATGGCACGTCTTAGTGTCTTTGCAGTTAGTCCTGCAGTAGAGGGATAGACAGGTTCGATGAGAGGTATCTGATTTGATTGTTCGCTCGGGGCAATATAGTCTGGATGCGCCATTGAAAGCTGTCCATTAAACCATTCAACTTTTCCTGATATAATGACTTTTTTTCCTTCGGGGAGTTGTTTTTTTAGCCAAAGAGGTTGAGCATGAAAAAAGACTAAATTTATTTTTCCTGTGTGATCATGGGCAATAACTCGATAGGGAATTCGGTTGTGACCACGGGGTGGTGATTGATGTTGATCGATGATAATTTCGAGCGTAACAGTATCTCCTTCTGTTGCACAAGCAATGCTGGGACGCATTCTGCGGTCTATAACGGAATGGGGCATTAATTGAAGAAGGTCAATAAGGGTTGCTTCTCGTTGTGTAGGATTAACATCTAAGAGTTTGGTCAATAAACCATAGACTTTAGGTGTAATACCAGAAAGAGTTCGAATAGAATTAAAAAGAGGGGTAAGAAGACTTGGAGGCATGAGCAAACTTAACCTGCCCTTTTTGTTTTTTCTAGACTTTTAGAAGAGCTTTTTGGGGATAACGTCATAAAGAGGAGGTTGCTTTATTTACACATTGAACTTTAGGAAGAAAAATACAATTAAAGGGTCAAAAATTAAAGTGCTTAGATGAGGTATATTGTTTTTCTTTTTATTTTAGGTGTTTATTTGCTGTGAATAGAAGCATTTTCTTGATAGAACTCTCTTATAAATATTAATAAAATTGGGATATTTCTCCTATGTATGATGATGAATTTATAGCTTTAAAGTTATGATAAACAGAAGTTTTTTCTTTTATAAGGGGTGCTGTTTAGCATTGATTTTGTAGTGGGAAATTGTGAGAGTGGTAAAAAATAAAATGCAAGAGAACAAAAATTCTCTTCCTCGCTTTATTCATTTGAGAGTGCATTCAGCTTATTCCTTGCTCGAGGGGGCTTTAAAAATCCCCCAAATTATTCAACAGGCGATTTCAGATCATGCACCAGCGGTTGCTATTACCGATACCAATAATTTATTTGGTGCTTTGGAATTTTCACAGCATTGTCTTTCTCATGGGGTCCAACCTATTATTGGTTGTCAGCTTACTGTTGACTTTCGTGATGAAAATGATCATTCACGTTTGGCTAAATGGCGTAATTCTTCTGATTTCTGCTCTATTGTTCTTTTGGCTGCTAGCAAAACTGGTTATGCTCATTTGGTTCGTCTTGTTAGCCGTGCTTATCTTGATAAATGTGATACTGATCCTCCTCATATTAAAGCTGATTGGTTGTCAGAACACAGTGAAGGAATAATCGCTTTAACGGGAGGAAAGGGAGGACCTATTAATCTTTCTTTGGCAGAAGAGAAAAAAGAACATGCTGTTGAGCGCTTAATTTATTTGAAAAAATCTTTTGCTGATCGTCTTTATGTGGAGTTACAACGGCATGGCTCTTATGATCAGAGAGTAGAAGCTGATCTTATTGAATTGGCTTATGCGCATGAAATTCCTCTTGTTGCAACAAATGAAGCTTTTTTTCTGAAAAGAGAAGGATATGAAGCCCATGATGCGCTGATGGCTGTTTCAGAAGGACAAATCGTCTCTAATCCAGATCGCAAACGTGTGACGCCAGATCATTATTTGAAGTCACAAGATGAAATGGTTACACTGTTTTCTGATCTTCCAGAAGCTTTGGAAAATAGTGTTGAAATTGCATTGCGTTGTCATATTGCCACGCCTCTTCGAAAACCGATATTGCCTCGTTTTATAGAACAATCTGCTAATTCAGAAACTACTTTAGAAATAGAAGATAGTGAGTTGTTAAATCAGGCTAAAGCTGGTTTGAAGATGCGGCTTGAAACAATAGGGTTGGCTGAAGGGTATACGATTGCAGATTATGAACAGCGGCTTGATTATGAAATTTCAGTTATTACGCGTATGCAATTTTCTGGATATTTTCTTATCGTTTCAGATTTCATAAAATGGGCAAAGGTTCATGATATTCCCGTTGGACCAGGACGGGGTTCTGGTGCTGGTTCACTTGTTGCTTATGCATTGACGATTACTGATGTTGATCCCTTACGGTTTTCTCTTCTCTTTGAACGTTTTCTCAACCCAGATCGTGTTTCGATGCCAGATTTTGATATCGACTTTTGTCAAGAGCGGCGCGAAGAAGTTATTCAATATGTTCAAAAAAAATATGGACGTGATCAAGTTGCTCAAATTATTACCTTTGGTAAGTTACAGGCGCGTGCAGTTTTGCGTGATGTGGGGCGTGTTTTAGAAGTTCCTTATCGTCAGGTGGATTATCTTACAAAATTAATTCCTGCCACGCCAGGAAGTCAGGTAGAATTGGCTGATGCTATTAAGGATGAACCTAAATTTGAAGAGGAAAAGAAAAAAGATCCCGTTGTTGGCCGCGCATTAGATATAGCACTTCAGTTGGAGGGACTTTATCGTCATGCTTCAACTCATGCTGCTGGGATTGTTATCGGAGATCGTCCACTTTGGGAGCTTGTCCCGATGTATCGTGATCCTCGTTCTGATATGCCTGTTACACAATTTAACATGAAATATGTGGAACAGGCGGGGCTGGTAAAATTTGATTTTCTTGGATTAAAAACGCTTACTGTTTTGAAAATGGCAGTCGATTTTGTTGCCAGAAAGGGGATTAAAATAGATTTATCAAATATTCCTCTGAATGATGAAGCAACCTACGCTATGATGGCACGTGGTGAAACGGTTGGTGTGTTTCAGGTGGAAAGTTCTGGTATGCGCAAGGCGTTGATTGGAATGAAGCCAGACCGTATTGAAGATATTATTGCGCTGGTCGCACTTTATCGTCCAGGTCCAATGGAGAATATTCCAACCTATAATGCACGCAAACATGGGGAAGAGGAAATTGCTTCTATTCATCCTAAAATAGATCATCTGATCAAAGAAACACAAGGTGTGATTGTTTATCAAGAACAGGTGATGCAGATTGCTCAGGTTCTTGCTGGTTATTCGCTTGGAGAAGCTGATTTATTACGTCGTGCTATGGGGAAAAAAATTCATGCTGAAATGCAAAAACAGCGTACGCGTTTTGTCAATGGAGCTGTTGCAGGTGGCGTGGATAAAGATCAAGCTGATATTATCTTTGATCTTTTAGCAAAATTTGCCGATTATGGTTTTAATAAATCGCACGCTGCTGCTTATGCAATTGTTTCTTACCAAACGGCTTATATGAAAGCAAACTATCCCGTTGAGTTTTTAGCTGCTTCAATGACATATGATATGACGAATACAGATAAGCTCAATGATTTTCGGCGTGAAGCATTAAGGTTGGGTATTGAAGTTATTGCACCTTCTATACAAACATCTCATCGTGTTTTTGAGGTTGGTGATAACTGTATTTATTATTCTCTTGCTGCCATTAAAGGTGTGGGAGAAACTGTTGTAGATCATATTGTTTCTTGTCGTGGGAATAAGATTTTTAAGGATTTGGAAGATTTTTGTGCGCGTGTTGATCCTCGTATTGTTAATAAGCGTGCGATGGAAAGTTTAGTTTGTGCTGGTGCTTTTGATTGTTTTAACATTGCACGTGAGGTTTTATTAGCCAATCTTGGAACCCTTCATGCGCGTGCACTTCGTATTCTCGATGACAATTCTAGCGGGCAGGTTGATATATTTGGAATGGCAGGCGGATTAAAAGAACCATTGATTTTATCGCAAACAACCCCTTGGTTGCCGGCTGAGAAACTTTATCGAGAATTTCAAGCTATAGGTTTTTACTTTTCTGCGCATCCTTTGGAGGAGTATCAAGCTATTCTAAACAAAAAACGCATTCAGACTTGGGGTAATTTTGCCAATGCCGTTAAAGGGGGAGCAACGGCTGCACGGCTTGCTGGAACTGTTGTGGCAAAAAACGTGCGCAAAACAAAATCTGGTAAAAAAATGGGAATTATTCATTTTTCTGATACAAGTGGACAATATGAAGCAGTTCTCTTTTCTGAGGCACTCTCGGATTATGAAGAGATGCTAGAACCCGGAAAATCTTTTATTATTACGGTGAGCGCAGAAAATCGTTCTGAAGGAGTTAGTTTGCGAATTGAAACAATTCAGTCTTTGGAAAATGAATCATTACAACAGCATAAAATGATGCGTCTCTTTATAAAAACAGTTGATATGCTTCCACAAATTGAACAAAACTTAAATCTTGGGGGGAATGGAGAGGTGGGGCTTATTTTAATTCAAGAGGATGGATTGCGAGAAGTCGAAATTGCGCTTCCTAAGCGATATAAGGTAAATTCACATGTCGCAAATGCTATGAAATTAATTCAGGGTGTTGTTGATGTAGAATTGAGTTAAAGAAAGATTAAAGATGGGAGCTGATTTTGAGTGGTGTTTTTGCTTTTAGGAGAGCTAAAAATTGAGCTTTTAAAATCGGATTGTAGGTTTCGAAAAATATTGCTTTTATTTGAGTGAATTATGATATTTTTTTAGTGTCATAAAATTAAAAAAAATCTCGTTCTTTCGTAATATTTAAAGTGTCGGAAGGATTTTATAAGTTTTTATCATTATTTTTTATAGAATTCATCGCATCATACATATAAAGCCAATTGAGATCTGACATAATGCTCTCTGGTGTACGAATTTTCATCATGAGATTGCGTGCAATTGCTATGGGACCGGTTGCATGATAGGCTAATCTATTGAAATCTCCGCGTTTTTTTACTGCTGCAATACGGGGTGTGCGTGTTGTTTCGTAAAGCGAAAGTGCTTTCGTTAATGAAAAATCTTTCAATGAAAGTGCTTTTGCTAATGTGGCAGCATCTTCGATTGCCATAGCGGCACCCTGTGCTGCAAAAGGTAAGGTAGCATGTGCGCAATCGCCAACAAATACTTGTCTCTCTAAACCGATAAAACGATTTTGTTTCATTTGAAAGAGTGGCCAATAACTCCATTCATCAATATGATCGAAAATTTGTAAGATTTTTGAATTCCAATCTTTAAAAAGAGATTTGAGTTTTTCTTTATTTCCTTTATGGGCCCATCCTTCTTTTAAATTTTCTCCATGCGTAATGGCGACAAAATTAAAAATTTTTTCTGATGATTGAATGGGGTAGACAACAAGATGATTTTTTGGTCCCATCCAAGCCGTAATTGTCTTCATATTTTGCAATGAAGAACGAAAGTTTTGAGGAAGGTTATCAAATGTTGTTGTTGCACGCCAAGCAATAAAGCCACTAAAATTTGCTTTTTCATGAAAAGGAGATTGTTGCCGTAATGTTGACCAAACGCCATCACATCCGATCAGGAGGGGCGTTGAATGAAGCTGTTCTGTTGCCGTATCTGTTTTTATTGTCGTGATTTTAATGTTGGTTGCAGATTGGGTAGAAGATACAATCGTTTCGCCTGCTTTGTATTTGATCAAAGGATTTTCAATCACTGCATTATATAAAATTTTTTGTAAAGCCGCGCGGTGAATCGTCATATAAGGGGCTTTCCAATATTTTTCTGTTAGATTAATAAGATGAGCCCGTAGATGTATTTTTAAAGATAATCCATCTTTTAACTCAAGAAAATATGGGATTGTCGCGACTTCAGAGAGTTTGTTAAGAAGTTTCCAGCGAGCAAGAATAGATGTTGCATTTGGTGTCAGTTGAATACCAGCGCCTATCGTTTCAAGTTGCTTACACTTTTCTATAATGGTGCTTGCAATTCCTTTATGAGCGAGTGCTAAAGCAGTGCTTAAACCAGCAATTCCTCCTCCAACGATGATGGGTGATTGTTCCACAAATGATTTCATATTAAACAAGCAGAATGAAAAGAGGGGTTATTAAGAAAGCCAAAAAACGCAATTATAATAGCTTTTCTGGATTATATAAGCATCCTGTTGGGTTTGTTTGATCGTATGATAGCGAGGGAACATAACGATAAAGGGTTGAGCAGTAAGGGCAAATTTTCTCATCTGCTGTTCCCATATCGATAAAGATATGAGGATGATCGAATGGTTGTGTAGCGCCTACACACATAAATTCTTTCACACCAATTTCGATTGTTTTATATCCAAGGTCATTTTGGAAATGAGGAATATTGTGATCAGCCATGGCATACAAACTCCAGAATAAATTTTCTCATCAGCTATGATTGGGCTCTTCTATTTTATAGGCGTGAGTTTGTAATAAAGCGTATAATAATGCAAGATGCTTTTTAAGACAAATTTCTCTTCTTTTATGCTATATTAGAATAGTTGTCTTAGCTTTTAGTGCTTTGCGCATAGCAATAATTCCAAGTATTTTTAAATATTAAATGGAAAAATGATGAGGGAAGTTAAGCATTGATATATTATTATGATGATAACATATTATCAAATGTTATGTGAGATATTTCGTCAAGGATTTTAGAAAATATAAAAGAAAATTATTTAGGATATATGGAACAGAGGGTGGTAAATAAAATTTCTATATCGAATATAACAATGAAAAATCCGGTACGGTTTATTAATCGAGAGTTTTCATGGCTACAATTTAATAATCGTGTTTTGATGGAAGCGGCTAATTCGAAACATCCTTTATTAGAACGTCTACAATTTCTTTCTATTTCAGCTGCAAATCTTGATGAGTTTTTTATGGTTCGTGTTGCAGGACTGGCAGCTCAAATTCGTGCTCGCGTTACAGCGTGCAGTGCAGATGGGCACACTCCACAGGAACAACTTGATATTGTATTAGCTGAGATTTTAAAGCTGCAGGCTCACCAACTACGAGAATTGAATGTTTTACGTGATGAATTAAAAAAGAATGATATTGAAATTATTTGTTCTGATGATCTTTCAGAAATTGAAAAATTATGGCTTGAAAAATATTTTCTTGAGACAATTTTTCCTGTTTTAAAACCTTTGCCTGTTGATTCTACTCATCCTTTTCCATTTATTCCTAATTTAGGGCTTTCTATTGCGCTTCAATTGTCTGGAGAAACTGATCAGAACTCACACACAGTGTTGTTGTCTATTTCAATGCTTTTAAGGCGTTTTATTCTTCTTCCTCAAGAAGGCAATCATTTTCGTTTTATTGCATCTGAAGATGTTATTTGCCTTTTTATTAAACATGTATTTCCTAACTATGAGGTTAAAGGAATTGGTACATTTAGAGTAATCCGAGATAGCGATATTGAAGTAGAAGAAGAAGCTGAGGATCTTGTTCACTTTTTTGAAATTGCTCTTAAAAGGCGGCGCCGTGGGCAGGTTATTCGAGTTGAGTTTGACGCAAAAATGCCAGAGAGTTTACGTCAATTTATAGCGAATAGTCTCGCTGTTCCTGATAATTGTATTAATATTCTTGATGGATTTTTAGCGCTTAATACGGTATCAGAAATTGTTTCTATTCCTCGTGATGATCTCAAATTTATTCCTTATATTTCTCGTGTTCCAGAATGTATTCGTAAACATAAAGGGGATTGTTTTGCGGCTATTCGTGAAAATGATATTGTGATTCATCACCCCTATGAGACATTTGATGTTGTTGTCCAATTTTTACGTCAAGCTGCTTGCGATCCTGATGTTGTGGAAATCAAACAAACACTTTATCGTACATCAAATGATAGTCCAATTGTTGGCGCTTTGATTGAAGCAGCTGAACAGGGAAAGTCTGTGACTGCTTTGGTAGAACTTAAAGCACGTTTTGATGAGGAAGCAAATATTCGTTGGGCCCGAGATCTTGAATGTGCTGGGGTTCAAGTTATTTTTGGTTTTATTGCATTAAAAACGCATGCTAAGATGTCATTGGTTGTGAGACGTGAGGGAAAACGTCTTTGCTCTTATGTTCATCTTGGGACAGGAAATTATCATCCCATTAACGCTAAAACTTATACCGATCTTTCTTTTTTTTCCACAGATGATGATATCGCTCATGATGTTGCGTTATTGTTCAATTATATTGCGCAATATGAGCGTCCAAATGAAACAATGAAGATTGCTTTTTCACCCTTAACATTGCGTGGTCGTATTTTAGAGCATATTGAGGAAGAAATTGTTTACGCACAACAGGGAAGGTTTGCTGCTATTTGGATGAAAGTTAATGCATTGGTAGATCCTGAAATTATTGATGCTTTATATCGTGCTAGTCAAGCAGGGGTGCAAATTGATTTGGTTGTGCGGGGGATATGTTGTTTACGTCCTGGTATTCTAGGAATTTCGGATAATATTCGTGTAAAATCAATTGTCGGGCGTTTTCTTGAACATAGTCGCATTTTTTGTTTTGGGAATGGTCAAGATTTGCCTAATGAAAATGCAATCGTTTACTTAGGCTCTGCTGATATGATGCCTCGTAATCTGGACTATCGTATTGAAATATTGGTTCCAGTTTTTAATAAAATAGTCCGTCAAAAAATTCTTTTACAGATTATGTTAGCTAATATCATTGATAATCAACAAAGCTTTGATATACTTAAGGATGGAACATCAAAACGTATTACACCGCAGATAGGTGAAAGTCTATTTAATGCGCAGGAGTATTTTATGGCCAATACAAGTTTTGCGGGGGAAAATGAGTCTTTTGAGTCTTCTGTTTCGCGCTTGGTTGCGTTGCATCGGCAACAAGCCGAAATACATAAAGACTGAAATCCAATGACATATAGAGATGCTCAAGGTCGGTTAAAAGGGTGTAAGCCTGTTGCTGTTATTGACATTGGCTCAAATTCTGTTCGGTTGGTTATTTATGAGGGGCTTGTTCGATCACCAACAGTTTTGTTTAATGAAAAGATTCTTTGTGGTCTCGGTCATGGTGTGGCAAAAACGGGATTTTTAGAAGAAAAATCGATGAAAATGGCGTTGCAAACACTGAAACGGTTTCGTACGCTTTGTCGACAGATTGGGGCAGATGAGGTCTATACTTTAGCAACAGCAGCAGCACGAGATGCACAGAATGGCGTAGCATTTATTCAGCATGCTGAAGATATTTTGCAAAATAAAATATATCTTCTTTCAGGAAGTGAAGAAGCTATGTATTCAGCATATGGAGTTGTGTCTACTTTTTATCAACCAAAAGGTATTTCTGGGGATCTTGGTGGTGGAAGTCTTGAGCTGATTGATATTGATCATTCTGATGTTGGTGAAGGGATAACTCTTCCATTGGGTGGTTTAAGGCTACAGTATATGTCAAATAATGATAGTGCTGTAGCTACAAAAATTGTACATGAGCAATTTTATAAATCGTCTGTTGTTCGTACTCGTAAAGGTATAGCACGTTATTTTTATGCAGTAGGGGGGACATGGCGTAATTTGGCAAAACTCCATATGGCAATGAAACACTATCGGCTCCCTGTTATGCATGGCTATGAAGTTGATGCCGTTGAAATGGAGAACTTTTTACGTCTTGTAGCACGTGGCAATATTGATAATATGAGAGGGATTGCAGCGGTTTCTCAGAATCGTCGAAAACTTTTATCTTATGGGGCAATAGTTCTTATTGAACTCATTCAGTGTATGGAGTTTGAAAAGATAATCTTTTCTGGTGCTGGCGTTCGTGAAGGTTTTCTTTATTCACGTTTGCCGCAGGCGATTCGGCTTTCAGATCCTCTCATTGCAGCATGCACAGAAATGGCTATTTTACGGGCACGTTCACCAAAACAAGCAGAAGAACTCATTGATTTTACGACGAATGCTTTTGAAGTTTTTGGAATTTCAGAAACTGAAAATGAATGCCGTTATCGTCAAGCCGCTTGTCTTCTTGCAGATATTGGTTGGCGTATACATCCAGATTATCGAGGCAATGAAGCAGCAAATCAAATAGCTTTAGGATCTTATCCAGGAATTTCTCATGAAGGGCGCCTTTATGCAGCGCTTGCTGTTTTTTTTCGCAATACGAGTTTATTGGTTGATAAAGAATCTCTTCCCATTTTTCAATTAGCAACTCAAAATATAATTGAAAAAGCACGTATTCTTGGCGAAACTATGCGTATTGCTCATCTTTTTAGTGCTTCTGTTGCAGGAATTTTACCTCATTTATTGTGGCATAAAAAAGCAGATCATATTATCCTGCAGATCCCAAAGAATTACGCTGGGTTATTAGGAGAACGTCCTCTTGGACGATTACAGAAGTTATCAAAAATAATAAAACAACCTCTCGCTTTTGAAATTTTTTGATTTTTTTCTAATTTATTCGTGTTTTATGTCTTATAATAGGGCCATTGACAAGGGATAAACTAGGCAATCTATCATCACGAGCTGGACAATAGGACTTGTTCCATAACGCCCAAGCCAGACTCCATGCAAGGCATTTGTAATGCCCTGAGCATTCATAAAAGAAAACATAATTTTTTATTCTGTTATTTGCGTCACAGGATGGATTTTTCACTTCATAAGCTTCATGTGAAAATGAAAAGCCTTGTCCATTTTTACGTGAAAAGATTTTCTTTTATGCTGCGTCGTTATAACGTTTCTGTTTAGCTTGCTCGATTATCTTGATAAGATTCGATTGTAACCAACGCGATAAAAAACAAAACTTTAAAGGTTTTGGAAGAGATCCATTGGTTACATGACGGCGGAATGTTGAAATACTCATATGAAACAGTTTTGCACTTTCACGGTCTGGCAAAAGAATATCATTTCAGTCATTATAAAATCCTTCCACTATAAAAAATAAAAATAAATCATAACTATTTATTAACCATGATTTTTAAATCCTTTGAAATGTGTTTAATCTATAAAAAAAACAGCGCTTTATAATATAATTTCTTATGTAAAACTTTATGAGTCTTATTGAGATGGAATGAGAGAAACTTACGATATTCGGGGGCTAATTTAATATAAATAACGCTAGATTATCTTTATAAATAAATATATTGCCTTTGTTAGGTATTTTAGTTGTTATGCTGGATCTTTTTTGATTGTTAGATTGCAATCTCGGTAGTTTTTTTTAATACGATATGGTGACGTGAGGCATTATATCTTTGTTTGTTCCGATTGCTAGGCTACTATTTTTGTAATGAATACGCTTTTATTATCAGAGCTTTTTCTTTTTAAAACTTTTAAATGAGGAGCTGTCTGTTTTTTTAGATTTTCTTAATAAGATTGCTATTTGATTGATCTAATAAAGATTTATCTGTCATTTTTAATAAGAGTTTACTATTTAAGTTTTTAACTTTGTCAGAAGTAGGTTTTATTTATCCTATTTGCGTTGGCCTATAGGGCATACCAATTGATGTAGATTATATGTATCATAATGGATTTTTAAAATAAAAATGTAAATTAAAGCTGTTTTGTGCTTACTTTTCCATCGTTAAAGTAAAATCCTATCTGGCCCTTTAGCAGTTGTTCGGCTTTTTGACCAAATATTTCATAGCGCCAGCCATTCATAGCAGGAATATTTTTCTTTATTCCTCCATTGGCAATTTTTTCTAAATCATTAGATGTTGCAATAATTTTAGGGGCAATGCTGTTTTCATTTGCAACAATTTTTAATAACACTTTGAGTAGATCGATAACAGCGGCCGTCGTATCATTGAGTGGATTATGTTTAGGAATGGGGGGTAAAGTAGAAAGATCCACCTCTAATCCTTCGTGGACAGCTTTGATTAATGATTGAGAAATTGAGAGTTTATCCCAGTTCTTATTAAGACTGCGCAACCGCTTTAATGCAGATTCATCTTTTGGTTGTTGGGTTGCTATTTCTATAAGACATTCATCTTTTATGATATGACGACGTGGCATATTGTATTTTCGTGCTTCACGTTCCCGCCAAGCTGCTATCTTTTGTAATACAGCAAGTTCACGTGGCTTTTTAATTTTTCCTTTCACTTTTTTCCATGCTTCATCTTCTGGCATATCATAGGTTTTAGGATTTAAAAGGATTGTTATTTCATCGTCCATCCAGTGAGCACGTTGATTTTTTTCTAACCTTTTTTTCAATAACAGGTAAACATCTCTTAAGTAAGTTACATCGGCAAGTGCATAGAGCAGTTGTTTTTCAGACAAAGGGCGGTAACTCCAGTCTGTAAAGCGGGAGGATTTATCAAGATGATGCCCCGTGCAGCGTTGTACAATTTGATCATAGGAGATAGAATCACCAAATCCACAAATTGATCCTGCTATTTGCGTATCAAAGAGAGGGGAAGGAATAACACCTCCAAGATGATAAATTGTTTCAATATCTTGGCGCGCAGCATGAAAAACTTTTACAACTTTTTTATCGATCATAAGGTCAAAAAAAGGTTGTAAATCAATATCTGGTGCTATGGGATCAATCAAAACTGTGACATTTGGTGATGCGAGCTGGATTAAACACAGTTGAGGCCAAAAAGTTGTTTCGCGGATAAACTCAGTATCGACTGTTACAAAATCAGAGGTACGTAGAGCGTTAAGTGCAATTTCAAGATCTGTTGTTTGTGTAATAAGATTCATCATTTTATTATAATTCGATAAATTAAATTTGTGCTTTATTGACTTTATTTTTGAGTTTTTATTCTCATATCTTGACAAATGGTTATTAAAAAGCGTTTGTAGCGCATGTGAATATTATAATCAAAGGCAAAAAACATGCACCGTTATCGCAGTCATCATTGTGCGGCTCTTCGTAGATGTGATGTAGGAACACAAGTTCGTCTTTCGGGGTGGGTTCATCGTGTTCGTGATCATGGAGGGATTCTTTTTGTGGATTTACGTGATCATTTTGGAATCACACAAATTGTTGCTGATCCTGCTTCACCAGCTTTTAAAGTTATTGAAAAAGTGCGTTCTGAATGGGTTATTCGTGTGGATGGGGAGGTGTGTGCACGTTCTGATGAGGTTATTAATGCAACGCTTCCAACAGGTGAGATTGAAATTTTTGCACAAGAGGTAGAAATTCTTTCGAAATCTGATGAGCTTCCTTTACCGATTTTTGGTGAGCCTGATTATCCAGAAGATATTCGATTAAAATATCGTTTTCTTGATTTGCGTCGGGAGACTATGCACAAAAATATCATGCGTCGGACTGAAATTATTGCGGCTATGAGACGGGCTATGCAAAATAATGGTTTTACGGAATTTACGACGCCACTTTTGACAGCTTCATCGCCGGAAGGAGCGCGTGATTTTTTGGTTCCAAGTCGTGTTCATCAGGGAAAATTTTATGCGTTACCGCAAGCGCCACAGCAATATAAACAATTGTTGATGATGTCAGGTTTTGATCGTTATTTTCAGATTGCTCCATGTTTTAGAGATGAAGATCCAAGGGCCGACCGTCTTCCTGGTGAATTTTATCAATTAGATGTTGAAATGAGTTTTGTTGAGCAAGAAGATGTTTTAGCAACTATGGAACCTATTATGCGTTCTATTTTTGAAGAATTTGCAGATGGAAAGACTGTGACACAAAGCTTTCCTCGCATTTCCTATGATGAAGCAATGCAAAAATATGGTTCTGATAAGCCTGATCTACGTAATCCGATCATTATGGAAGATGTTTCTCAGCATTTTTATAATTCTGGTTTCAAAGTCTTTGCTCAAATTTTAGCGAATGATGAGAATGCTCAAGTGTGGGCTATTCCAGCTAAAACGGGTGGAAGTCGTGCTTTTTGTGATCGTATGAATGTATGGGCACAAGGTGAGGGGCAACCAGGGCTCGGTTATATTTTTTGGCGTGAAGAAGAAGGAAAATTTGAAGGAGCAGGGCCTATCGCCAAAAATATTGGTGAACAGAGGACTGAAGCAATCCGTATACAGCTTGGGCTTGAAAGTGGGGATGCCTGTTTTTTTGTAGCTGGCGATCCAAAAAAGTTTTCATCTTTTGCCGGAGCCGCACGCACAAGGGTAGGAGAAGAATTAGATCTTCTTGATAGAGATAGTTTCTCTTTGGCGTGGATTGTTGATTTTCCATTTTTTGAATGGAATGAAGATGAAAAAAAGATTGATTTTGGACATAATCCTTTTTCTATGCCTCAAGGGGGAGAAAATGCCCTTGCCTGTCAAGATCCTCTTACTATTAAAGCTTTTCAATATGATCTTGTTTGCAATGGTTATGAAATTGCATCAGGTGGAATTCGTAATCACTTACCAGAAATGATGCTTAAAGTTTTTGAACTTGTAGGACTTTCTAAGGAAGTTGTGAAAGATCGTTTCGGTGGTCTTTATCGTGCATTCCATTATGGGGCTCCACCACATGGTGGTATGGCTGCAGGAATTGACCGCATCATTATGCTGTTGCAAGGTGTTAAAAATTTGCGTGAAGTTGCTTTATTTCCTATGAATCAACAGGCGCTTGATCTTTTGATGAGTGCTCCGTCTGATGTTTCTCCTACACAATTACGTGATTTAGGAATCCGCATGGCTCCTACTCACAAAAATAGCTCATAAAGTTGATAATGGATTGTTTTCATCTTTTCTACGTAGAGTGAAGTTTTGATGCCTTTCAAGAGCCATCGGTGTGTGTGGCTGTTTGTGAAATTTAGATAGGTAAAAACGCTATTGTGTTGATTCTTTACGAGGCATTTTTATTCCTTGTTTCTATAGTGGCTCTTCCACTTGTGATAGGTGAGGAAATGATTATGATTGCTTGATCATGAATAAATTAGAAATGAAAGAACTCTATAATATTCGGGAGTCTCATTTTAGTTGAAAAAAATGAATTATCTTTATGTGTTAATATATTATTTATTTTTTATTGAAGTTTTTACAACGTTGTAGCAGAGAATTGTGTCTCTTCGTTTTTATGAAAATAATGTGATTTTCCATTCTATGGACTTACTCTAAAAAGTTTAAATTTCATAAGTTTTGAATATTTTTTAGTTTTTCATAGAAAAACTGAAGGGGATTGTTATACAATTTATCTTTATAATAAAAGATGATGTTTGAAAGGTGCTTTTGTCATTCCAGAAAGGATGAAATAACTCTTTGTAGGCAGTTAAATTATCGTCGGATTTGACAAAGCTTTCAATAAATTACTTAGGACAAGGGGGACGGACATGTATAAATTTTTCAAATTGATATAATTTTCTGTTCATGTTCTAATTGCAGCGTTTGTTTTTATGTAATTGACTTTTAATAAAAAAGTCGACTCATAGAAGATTTCACTAAATAAATCCTATAAGATAATTTCTTATTATTGTGGGAATTGTTGTTTTAATACTATGTCTGATAAAATGAATTTACCTTTTGATAAAGAACATATTGAACCAATAGAATTACGCTCTGCTTTACAGGAACGTTATTTGGCTTATGCACTTTCTACGATTACACACCGTGCATTGCCTGATGTACGTGATGGATTGAAGCCGGTCCACCGGCGGATTGTTCATGCGATGCGTCTTCTCAAACTAAATCCTGGACAGTCTTATGCGAAATGTGCGCGGATTGTTGGTGATGTCATGGGAAAATTTCATCCTCATGGGGATGCGTCTATTTATGATGCCTTGGTGCGCTTGGCTCAAAGTTTTGCTGTTCGTTATCCGTTGGTTGATGGGCAAGGCAATTTTGGTAATATTGATGGTGATAATGCTGCTGCCATGCGTTATACGGAAGCACGTATGACTGAAGTGGCTGCATTGTTACTTGAAGGAATTAATGAGAATGCTATTGATTTTCGTTTAACCTATAATGAGGAAGATGAAGAGCCGGTTGTTTTACCAGGAGCTTTCCCTAATCTTTTAGCAAATGGTTCTTCTGGTATTGCTGTTGGTATGGCAACATCTATTCCACCCCATAATGTTGCTGAGCTTTGTGATGCAGCACTCCATTTGATTGCGCATCCCGATGTAAATGATGAGGCATTAAATCAATTCGTTCTTGGTCCTGATTTTCCGACGGGGGGAATTTTAGTTGAACCTAAAAAAAGTATTGAGGAATCCTATCGTGTTGGGCGTGGATTCTTTCGCTTGCGTTCACGTTGGCATCAGGAACCTGGTAGCCGTGGTTCTTATGTGATTGTTGTGACTGAAATTCCCTATCAGATTCAAAAGTCACGTCTTATTGAAAAAACAGCAGAGTTATTGCTTGCACGCCGATTGCCAATGCTTGAGGATATCCAAGATGAATCAGCAGAAGATATCAGAATCGTGCTGGTTCCTAAAAATCGGTCGGTTGATCCGGAGCTCCTTATGGAGTCTCTTTTTAAATTGACTGACTTTGAAGTAAGATTTCCCCTCAATCTGAATGTTTTGTCTTTGGGAAAAATACCCAATGTTCTTTCTTTACGAGAAAGTTTGCAGCAATGGCTTGAACATCGTCAAGAAGTGCTTATTCGTCGCTCTCATTATCGGCTTGATCAAATTGATAGCCGATTGGAAATTCTTCATGGATATCTTATTGCCTATTTAAATCTCGATGAGGTCATTCAGATTATTCGTGAAGAGGATGAACCGAAAAAGAAGCTGATTAATCGGTTTGAATTAACAGAAAATCAAGCTGAAGCTATTCTTAATATGCGCTTGCGTTCTTTGCGTAAACTTGAGGAATTTGAAATTCGTAAAGAATTTGAAAGTTTGAAAGCTGAAAAAGAAAAACTACAGAATTTGTTAGCTTCTCCTATAAAACAGTGGAAAATAATTTCAGAAGAAATCAAAAAAGTTCGAAACACTTTTGGTCCTGAAACACTCTTGGGGAAAAGACGTACGACGTTTGAAGAGGCACCAAGACATGATCTTGATGATATTCAACAAGCAATGATCGAAAAAGAACCGATTACTATTGTTATTTCTGAAAAGGGGTGGATGCGCGCTTTGAAGGGACATTTGACCGATTATAAAGCGCTTTCTTTTAAAGAAGGAGACAGTTTAAAGTTAGCATTTCCGGCATTTACAACCGACAAGATTGTGCTGATCAGTACGGGTGGAAAGTTTTTTGCTATTGGTGCAAATAGTTTACCTGGAGGGCGGGGACATGGTGAACCTATTCGTCTTTTAGTTGATATGGATGATGAGCACGATGTTCTCACAGCTTTTGTGCATCGCGCCGAGGAAAAATTGCTCTTGGTTTCATCTCACGGTAATGGTTTTATTGTTTCTTCTGCAGAAGTGATCGCCAATACACGAAAAGGAAAGCAAGTGATGAATGTGAAAGCTCCTGATAAGGTAAAACTTTGTGTTCCGGTAAATGGTGATCATGTGGCTGTAGTTGGTGAAAACCGTAAAATGCTTATTTTTTCTATTGAACAAATACCAGAAATGAATCGCGGTAAAGGTGTTCGTTTACAGCGTTATAAAGAAGGTGGTGTTGTTGATGCCAAGACTTTTAATTTATCAGAAGGCTTAAGTTGGCAAGATACAGCTGAACGAATCTTTAACCGTCAGGCGGACGATCTCTTTGAATGGATGGGAACGCGTGCGGGAGTCGGGCGTTTGGTTCCAAAAGGATTTCCAAAATCAGGAAAATTTATTAATTAAATGTATTTTATAAATGGGGAAAATTCCCTATAGTTTTATGATTGTTTAAGATATTAATTTATAAGGATAATTTATTATTTTTATATTGAAAGAAAGACCTAAAGCGTAAGTTTTTCTCTTATTTCGATCTTGTTCAGGTTAAATCAATCAAAACTGTTTGTTTGCCTATCATGAGATGAGAGACCAGCCCGTCTTCATAAAAACTATTGAAGAAAAGAATAAAAATATTTTTTAATAAACCGTTTCACATACAAGAGTTGTTGCAACAATAGGTATGTTTGTTTTTTTACATTATACCATTTATGGGTGCTGTCGTGAAATGATTTGATATTTCGAGAGCTGTACCTTTAAACAAACAATGTGAATGTTAACACAAGAGAGTTCTATTTGGAGATGTTTTATTTTGTCTAATAGGTTTATCTTCTTATTGTTCAAGAGAGATGTTATTAATCTTTCATAGTAATATTTATTCGTTAGGATTACTATGATATTGTCTAAAAAGATGACCACGTTCAGCCCATAAGACGAGAAGTATGGCAGTGAGACTCAGAAAGAAAAATCCTGCTGAGTTTGGGATGGTTGTTTCATCAAATTGTTGGGCAATAAAAAAGCTAAGTCCTGCACCGATAGATGTTTGAAGAAAGCCGGATACAGAAGAAGCTGTTCCAGCTATTTCTCCTACAGGTTCAAGAGCGAGTGTATTGAAATTGGCCATAATACCACCGCAGGTAAACATTAATATACAATATAACGTCATATAAAAAGGAAAAGGGATAACACCACCTGCTAAGATGGACCCAATAAACCAAATGCATGAAGCAGCACAAAAGAGCAAAAGCATAGTATGAGCAATACGCCGCATTCCAAGGCGTCCAACGAGTTGAGAGTTAAAGAATGATGATAGAGCTTGAAATGCAGCACCAACTGCAAAAGCAATAGGGAACCAAAGTCCTAGATTATAGATCCCTTCATATGTTTGTTGTGATGTATTAACGGCGGTAAAGATACAGCCTAAAATAATGGAAGTTGCAAGTGTATAGCAAAGTGTTGTGCGATTGGTTATTACAATCCATAAGTTGTGTTTAACTGAAAAAAAGGAAAGAGAGCGTTGCGTATAAAGAGTTTCAGGCAAGCGCAGTTGAATCCAAATCATCAGTACTAAACCAATCATTGCCATGAAAATAAAAATATATTGCCAATGTCCGAGCAGTAAAATGATCTGTCCTGTTGCGGGACCAACCATTGGTGCAACAAGAAAAACCATCATAACAATAGACATAACTTCTGCCATTTTTCGACCACTGTAAAGATCACGTACGACGGAAACTGTAAGAACCCGCATAGCAGCCCCTCCAATACCTTGCAAGATACGTAAAATAAGCAAGAGAGAAAAATCAGTTACAAAGGCACAGCCAATCGCCGTAAATGAATAAAAAGCAAGCCCGAGAAGAATAAGTTTACGTCGTCCATACCTATCGCTTATTGGACCGAAAAATATTTGAGCAATGCCATAGCTAATAAGATAACTCGAAATGATATAATGTTGATCATTTTCATTGAGAACATTTAAGCCGTCTAAAATATTGGGCATAGCTGGCAGCATAATATCAACAGCTATAGCGTTAATAGCCATAAGCGAAGCAATAAGAATAACAAATTCTTTATAGCCAATTTTGTTTCTAATCGCATCTCTATGCGTTTGTTCATCGACTGAATATGACATATGGCATCCTTGAAATAAAAATTTCGTCTGAAAACAGCTCTTTTTAAGAGTCTGAATAAAATGAAAGATACCTATGATTGATTACAGGGAATATTTTTTTCGTTCAAAAGTTCCTGTAACTCATTGTTTTGAAACATCTCTTTAACAATATCACAGCCTCCGATAAATTCACCTTTGATATAAAGCTGTGGAATTGTTGGCCAATTTGAGTAATCTTTAATCCCTTGACGCAATTCGTTAGAAGTTAAGATATTAATCCCTTTATAATTCAATCCTAAATAATCAAGGATTTGAACCACTTGTCCTGAAAACCCGCATTGCGGAGCGTCAGGTGTTCCTTTCATGAATAAAATGACGTCGTTTGTTTTAATTTCGTTGTCAATAAAATCATGAACAGTGGTCATTTTTATCCCTCGATATTTCAGATTTTTATCAGTGTGTAATTTATATCCATACTGCTTTTAATCGTATTAAATGTGTGAATGCAAGAAAAAATTTTAGATTATTTTGGGACATTTGTTTGCAACATTAAGGCGTGAAGGTCATTTCCCATATTGCCTTTAAGGGCATCATAGACCATTTTATGTTGTTGAACACGGGTTTTACCACGAAAACTTTCAGAAATAACTTCTGCAGCATAATGTTCCCCATCTCCAGCAAGATCACGAATTATTACAGTAGCATCAGGAATGCCTTCACGAATAAGCGTTTCAATTGCATGGGCACTCATTGCCATCATTATTCTCCTATGTTGTTCATTTTTTTATAAAGGCTGTTTTAGAGAAAAAACAATTTTTATTCTTCACCCATAAATTGTGGAAACCAGTTTTCATAGGCTTTTGTGAGTTTGTCTACTGAAAGTGTTAATATCCCATCTATATTAAGGGAAGTACCCTCGACTTGACCTAGCTCTGTTAAAGAAACTGTATTGATTTGTGCACGCTCTTTAAGACTATTAAGAGAGTGAGGTTTGACGGCTAAAAGATAACGTCCTTGGTCTTCTCCAAAAAGTTCTGCATGATGGGGTGATTTATTGCTTAATTTTACTTTGATTCCTTTACCTGCTTTAATCACCATTTCAGCAAGTGCTATCGCTAATCCTCCGTCAGAAAGGTCATGGGCGGCGTGAATAAAACCACGATGTATGACATCTCGAACAAATTGACCATGCTTTTTTTCAAGTTGTAAATCTACAGGGGGGGGGGCGCCTGCATCAATATTTAAAATGTTACGTGCATAGATTGATTGTCCTAAATGGGAGCCGCAATTTCCTACTAAAACAAGAATATCTCCATTTTGCATACCACTTATTGTTACCATTTTAGACCAATCATTAAGAAGACCTACCCCAGCAATGGTGGGGGTTGGAAGAATGGCTTCCCCATTTGTTTCGTTGTAAAGAGAAACATTGCCTGAAACGATAGGAAAATCGAGGATTCTACAAGCTTCTCCTATACCTTTAATAGCAAAAACCAGCTGTCCCATAATTTCAGGTTTTTCAGGGTTACCAAAATTGAGATTATCTGTAGCAGCCAGTGGTGTTGCACCTGTCGTACTAATGTTTCGCCAGCATTCTGCGACAGCTTGTTTCCCTCCTTCATAAGGGTCTGCTTCACAATAGCGAGGTGTTACATCAGAAGAAAAAGCAAGAGCACGTTTGCTGTTGTTTCCTACACGGATAACGCCTGCATCACCTCCTGGACAAACAAGGCTATTTCCTTGGATAAGGGTATCATATTGTTCATAAACCCATCGCCGTGAACTTTGATTAGCAGAATTCAATAAGGTCAGAAGCGCATCACCAAGATTTTCAACTTTTTTGACGTCTTCTGCTTTCAAGGGTGTTTTTTTTACCGGCTCACTCCAAGGACGATCATAAACAGGCGCTTCATCACCAAGCTCTTTGATGGGAAGATTGACAACTTCTTCCCCTTGATGAAATACACGAAAACGTAAATCATCGGTTGTTTTCCCAATGATAGAAAAATGTAGCCCCCACTTATGAAAAATTGCTTCTGCTTGCTTTTCTAGTTCTGGTTTAAGGACCATGAGCATACGCTCTTGACTTTCAGAAAGCATCATTTCATAGGCTGTCATGTTTTCTTCTCGAACAGGAACTGTATCGAGATTAAGCTGTATCCCTAAATTTCCTTTTGCCCCCATTTCAACGGCAGAAGAGGTGAGTCCTGCGGCTCCCATATCTTGAATAGCAACCACGGCTCTAAGTTCCATGAGCTCTAAACATGCTTCAAGGAGACATTTTTCTGTAAAAGGATCACCTACTTGAACAGTTGGGCGTTTTTCACTGATTGAATCATCAAATTCAGCAGAGGCCATTGTTGCTCCACCGACACCATCACGTCCTGTTTTTGCACCAAGATAAACAACAGGGAGTCCAATACCTTGCGCTTTAGAATAAAAAAGGGCGTTTGTCTTTGCAATACCGGCGACAAAAGCGTTAACAAGGATATTGCCATTATAACGCTCATCAAAATTTACTTCTCCACCAACCGTTGGAACGCCAAAAGAATTGCTGTAACCACCTATTCCAGAAACAACACCAGAAACAAGATGGCGTGTTCGTGGGTGATCAGGAGCACCAAATCGCAATGCATTCATAGCAGCAACAGGACGGGCTCCCATTGTAAATACATCACGTAAAATACCACCAACACCTGTCGCTGCACCTTGATAAGGTTCAATATAAGAAGGGTGGTTATGGCTTTCCATTTTGAAAACAACACATTGTCCTTCGCCAATATCGACAACACCAGCATTTTCACCAGGTCCTTGGATGACACATTTTCCTTCTGTTGGAAGAGTTTTTAGCCATTTTTTAGATGATTTATAGGAACAATGTTCGTTCCACATTGCAGAAAAAATTCCTAGTTCAGTAAATGTTGGTTCTCTACCAATTAACGTTAGGATACGTTGATATTCATCTTCTTTTAGCCCGTGTTGTGCAATGAGTTCTGGTGTAATAGTGATGTTATTGCAAGGCTTCATGATTATTTATCCGTCAAATTAATCGAAATTTAGCATTTTTATTTTTTTAACCTAGCAGCTTATATTATAAACAATAATGTTGTTTAATAATAAAAATATTTATAGACAGTAAGCTGAAGATTTTGTCCGTTTGTTTGGTGGGATTTAAGACTACAAATGGTCTTAAATAATTATGTGTTTAGAAAATAATATCCATTGTTGTTTGTGAAGAGCTTTGTTTATAGATTTACGATGCGAGAAATGGTATAAATCCTTGTTTTTTAAATTATGGAGCGCGAGTATTTTTGCAGCATTATCCATTTACTAACTCTAAAGCACTTTGAAAAAGTAAACGACCGTCAGTACCTCCATGGGCGGGTTCAATAAAGTTTTCAGGATGGGGCATCATACCAAGAATATTACCAGCTTTATTAACAATACCAGCAATATCTTTCATTGAGCCGTTCGGGTTTGTATTTTCTGCATAGCGAAAAACAATTTGTTCATTGTCTTCCATTTGTTTCAATGTTTCACTATCAATAAAATAATTTCCGTCATGATGGGCAACAGGACAACGAATAATTTGTCCTTTAGAATAATATCGAGAAAATTTTGTCTTGGCGTTGACGACTTCAAGTTTGATTTCACGACAAACAAACTTTAAAGAAGCGTTACGCATTAAAGTACCGGGTAATAATCCTGCTTCCAACAAAATTTGAAATCCATTACAGATACCTATAATTGTCGTACCTTCTTGTGCTTTTTCACGAATGGCTTTTAAGACGGGAGTTCGCGCTCCAATCGCACCACATCTTAAGTAGTCGCCATAGGAAAAGCCACCAGGAATAATAATAACATCTACATCTGGAATTGTTGTTTCTGTTTGCCAAATTTTTAGTGGCTCAACTCCCGTTATATGATGTAATGCTGCAACCATATCTCGATCACGATTTAATCCAGGAAGTTGAATGATGGCAGTTTTCATGAGCGTTTCACTTAAAAAAGTTCGATTGTATAATTTTCAATGACAGTATTTGCGAGTAACTCTTCACACATTTGTTCAAGTTTTTTCTTTGCGGTTTCAGAAGGTAGTTCATCAAGAACAATATCAAAAACCTTTCCTTGACGAATGGATTGAATGCCTTCGAAAGCTAAACTTTTTAAAGCACCGACAATTGCTTCTCCTTGTGGATCAAGAACGCTTTCTCTTAAAGTAACTGTAATGCGTGCTTTCATTTTTTGCTTCCTGCTTTTTTAAAGAACCTCTCCTTTGAAAGAGGGGTATTTATATAAGGTGATGTTTTTTTACCTTGTTTTTACTTTACGAGAACGGGACCACTTGGTCGTGTTGGTTCATTTTCATTCATAATACCAAGACGTTTGGCAACTTCTTGATAGGCATTAATAAGCCCACCCATATCACGACGAAAACGGTCTTTATCCATTTTTTCTTGTGTGTGCATATCCCATAGTCGTGCAGAATCAGGAGAGATTTCATCAGCAAGAACAATGCGCATCGTTTCATCTTCCCACAGGCGACCAAATTCCATTTTAAAATCAATTAATTGTATGTTAACACCGGCAAAAAGCCCAGAAAGAAAATCATTAATACGAATTGAAAGTTGCATGATATCTTCTATCTCTTGTGGGACAGCCCACCCAAAAGCTGTGATATGTTCTTCCGTTACCATAGGATCATCGAGAGAATCATTTTTATAGTAGAATTCAATGATGGATTGCGGAAGCGGGGTTCCTTCTTCCAGTCCCAAACGCTTAGCAAGAGAGCCAGCAGCAACATTGCGCACAACAACTTCCAACGGAATGATTTCCACCGCTTTAATAAGCTGTTCGCGCATGTTTATACGTTTGATAAAATGTGTTGGGATGCCCAAACGTCCAAGATGGCTAAAAATATGTTCCGAAATTCGGTTGTTTAAAACCCCCTTTCCGTCGATAATTTCATGTTTTTTTGCATTAAAGGCAGTTGCATCATCTTTAAAAAATTGAATATAAGTCCCTGGTTCAGGTCCTTCATATAAAATTTTAGCCTTGCCTTCATAAATACGGTGGCGACGATTCATCATGATTCTCTATTTATCTTGAGAGGTTTTTAATAACATTGATAAATGATACTATCCTAATTGATAGAATTTCTCAATGATATTGCTATGATACTTTTATAATTTTTATCATTACACGTTTACCCAAAGGTGAAGATACATAAGCGATGAGAAAGAAGATCACCTCTTTTGGATCAAATTTTTGCAAGAAAGTGAGAGAGGACCATAAGCCCTTCAGGCCAAGGTCCGTGTCCGGATTCTGCGTTAATATGGCCAGAATACCCAGCATCAACAAAGAGTGATCCCCAATCATTGGCAATTTTTTCTGCTACTGAAAATTGACAAAACTCATCGTTGCGACTGGCTATGACAATAGAAGGAAAAGGAAGCTTTTGGCGATGATAGGGGCCAAATGTCATTAAATGTTTGGGACGTATTTTTTCATTGGCGACATCTGGAGGTGCAACAAAGAATGCGCCACAAATTTTTTCTGTATTTTGTACAGTTGCATGAATAACACTGGGAACTCCTAATGAATGAGCAATAAGCATAACAGGCCTTTGAGCTTTTGCGATGGCGGTTTTAACTTTGTTAACCCACTCTTCACAAACAGGCTTTGACCAATGGAGTTGTTCAATGCGGCGGGCTGTCGACAATTTTTTTTCCCAGCGTGTTTGCCAATGATCTGGACCAGATCCCTTGTAGCCAGGAACAATAAGAATATCGAGTTGATTTGCTTTCATGAATTGTTTTCTTTGTTACAACAGATTTTTGATCATAGGTGGAATGGATTTTGGTTTTCTATGTCGCTTTATTGTTCTTCAAAAACACGTTTAAAAATCGTATTGATATGTTTGGTGTGGTAAGAAAGATCAAATTTTTCGCGAAGTTCTTCTTCACTTAAAGCTTTAGTAACATCTTTGTCGTTGAGGAGTTCTTCTAAAAAATCTTTTCCTTGTTCCCAAACTTTCATCGCATTTCGTTGTACAATTCGATAAGAATCTTCACGACTAATCCCTGCTTGTGTGAGGGCTAAAAGAACCCGTTGTGAGTGAACAAGACCGCGGAATTTATTGAGATTTTTTTGCATATTTTCTGGATAGACAATGAGATTTTCAATGACAGATGTGAGGCGAGAAAGAGCAAAATCAAGTGTAATAGTCGCATCTGGAGCAATATAACGCTCAACAGATGAATGGGAAATATCACGTTCATGCCAAAGTGCTACATTTTCCATGGCTGGGAGTGCAAATGCACGTACCATACGGGCTAATCCAGTTAAATTTTCTGTTAAAACTGGATTACGTTTATGAGGCATTGCCGATGAACCTTTTTGCCCAGGTGAGAAATGTTCCTCTGCTTCAAGAACTTCTGTTCGTTGTAAATGGCGTATTTCTATCGCTAGCCTTTCAATAGAGGAAGCAATAACACCAAGTGTTGCAAAAAACATAGCATGACGATCTCTTGGTATTACTTGGGTGGAAACTGGTTCAGCACGCATCCTCAAGGCTTTTGCTACATGTTCTTCAACGCGTGGATCGATATTTGCAAAAGTTCCTACGGCTCCTGAAATCGCGCAAGTAGAAATTTCTTCTCGTGCTGCAAGAAGACGTTTGCGACAACGGGAAAATTCAGCGTATGCAAGAGCAAACTTGATTCCAAATGTTGTCGGTTCAGCATGAATGCCATGACTCCGCCCAATGGTGATTGTCTCTTTATGCTCAAAAGCACGTCTTTTTAATGCTTCAAGAAGTTGATCTATATCCTCTAGCAAAATATCACTCGCACGCATCAATTGAATGTTCAGCGTTGTATCGAGAACATCAGATGATGTCATGCCTTGGTGGATAAAACGTGCCTCTGGTCCAATGAATTCAGCTAGGTGGGTTAGAAATGCGATAACATCATGTTTGGTAATTGCTTCAATTTCATCAATGCGATTGACATCAAATGTAGCTGCTGCCCCTTTTTCCCAAATGACTTTGGCGGCTTCTTTCGGAATAATCCCTAAGTGAGCAAGGGCATCACAGGCATGGGCTTCAATTTCAAACCAAATACGATATTTTGTTTCGGGAGACCAAATTGTTACCATTGCAGGGCGGGAATAACGTGCGATCATCATTTTTTTCCTTGTTGTGAGAGGATTGCGGCTTGGCGCAATGCATTAATACGTGTTCTGTAAAGCTCTTTATTTCCATCTTTATAAATTGCAGAGCCTGCGACAAATACATTTGCACCAGCTTTTGCAGCTATCCCAATTGTATCAACGGTGATACCACCATCAACTTCAAGATCAATAGGGCGGTTTGCAATCATGCTTTTAACGCGCTTAATTTTATCTTTTATTTCTGGAATAAAACTTTGTCCACCAAAACCGGGATTGACTGTCATGATGAGAATGAGATCTAATTGATCAAGCAAATATTCAAGTACATGTTCAGGAGTGCTTGGATTGAGTGCGATTCCTGCTTTTTTTCCCATTTTTTTGATTGTTTGTAATGAACGATGAAGATGTGGACTTGCTTCAGCATGAATGGTTATAATATCTGAACCCGCTTTTGCAAAAGCTTCCAAATAAGGGTCTACTGGTGCAATCATCAGGTGGACATCAAATATTGCTTTTGTTAATGGGCGTAGAGCTTTGATGATTTCAGGACCAAAGGTGATGTTAGGAACAAAGTGCCCATCCATAATATCAAGATGAAGCCAATCTGCACCAGCATCAACAACATCTAACATTTCTTGTCCAAGTTTAGAAAAATCAGAAGCCAAGAGAGAAGGCGAAATGAGATGAGAATGGGGCATTAAAATCTCCTTGATTGGCAGTTTTTATCATATCGCTGTGTATACACAAATATCTTTTGTGTTATGACGGAAAAGAAAAAATATGTATTATAGATCTTTTTATGGAAAGATCGCTTGAAATTTTAAAGCTTTATAAGTGAAAGATATGTCGAATCATAAAACATATTTGATGCCTGAACTTCAACATAAACATACTATCGCGGTTTCTTCCCAAGAATATCGAGATGCCATGAGTCTTTTTGCAGGCGCTGTGCATATTGTGACAACAAATGGTATTAAGGGAAGACGCGGGGTGACTGTTTCGGCGTGTTGTTCTTTATCTGATGATCCTCCAACCCTTCTTGTTTGTCTCATGCGCCATAATTTAAAGAATCAGGTGTTTATGGAGAATGGAAATTTTTGTGTTAATAGCTTGGCAGGAAAGCATCGTTCATTAGCGGATGTTTTTTCGAGGCGTTGCAATTCTACACAAAATGAGCGTTTTGATGTTGCTCAATGGGGAGCTTTGCAAACGGGGGCGCCTAGTCTTTCAGACGCTCTAGCATCGTTTGATTGTCGTTTGATTTGTTGGCATGAGCACGCAACCCATTGTGTTTTGATTGGTGAGGTTGTTGCAATTAACTGTAATCAAGAAAAAGATGCTTTGATGTATTTGAAACGTGAATATCACACTTTGCCTTTATAAAGATTTTATTTTTTTGCATTGATGAAATGATTTATTGTTGCTTCATTTAGACTTTAAACAATGAATGAGAGAGTAGGGGAGGGATGGCTCTGATATCTGATATTAGATTTCCTTCTTTTTAAAGTTTTTCAATAAGCGAGAAAAATGATTCTGGATGAGATTTGATCAAGAATCCAATCTACATAAAAAGCGATTAAACCTAAACAGTGTATTTAGACATATTCGTCAATTGTTATGAAAAGACATTTTACTCTTGTGTTGATGGGTATTGCACAATATATAGACCGCACATAGCATATGTGGAGGTTTTTTATTGCATGAGCGAAGAGATTGATGGTCAATATCGCCCTAGTGAAGATGAGCCTTTTATGAATGAGCGGCAAAAGGCGTATTTTCGTGCTAAACTGGTTTCTTGGAAGAATGATATATTAAAAGAAGCTCGTGAGACTTTGGAAAATTTGCAGGAAGAGAATGTTGGTCAACCCGATTTGACTGATCGGGCTTCTTGTGAAACTGATCGTACAATCGAATTACGTGCTCGTGATCGTCAGAGGAAACTTATTTCAAAAATAGATGCTGCTTTAGAGCGCATTGATAATGGGACATACGGTTTTTGTGAAGAAACCGGCGAGCCCATTAGTATAAAGCGTCTTGAGGCTCGGCCGATAGCCGTTTTGTCATTGGAAGCGCAAGAACGTCACGAACGACGTGAAAGAGTTTATCGCGATGATTAAAGTCATTGAAATGATAAAAAACGAAATTCGTGGTGATAAAATTGTGTATTTTTATTTTTGAGGAGTAGGAATGAATAAAGATGGTTCTTGCCGCCCCTCAATTTCGGCGGTGATTGCTGAATCTTTTACCGCTTGATTCGTAAAAGGAGAGGGATTTTTATCCGATATGTTGTTTCTTTCTGTAGGGGCGGAATTTAGATGTGTGTGTGTTTCTCTCTTTTGTATTTTAGATGTACCTGTAATATCGGATTCTACAACCACATCTGTTAATCCGCCAATAAGGAGTAAATGTTCTTTATTATCGCAACGGACTAAAACAAGGCGGCGTGCTCGATCTATAGAAATTACTTCACATAATGCTAATCGTGATAGACTTTTTTTTCTATTAATGCTGAATCTTCTCGTACTTAAACGACGTAAAAACAAGATAATTATGGTAATAGCTGTGATTGTTATTATAAAAAACAAAGAGCTTATCGTTATTTTCGCAGCAGATACACCTATTTGCTCTGATAACCAGATATACATAGATTTTCTCCCATTTTTGTGTGAAAATATCGTTTTTTATCGAGATAAATTTATAAATACACCCTTAAAAGGCTCACTTAAATACAAGAAATAAAATTTTTAATATTAAGTGAGCTTTCTTAGAAAGATAATATCATAGTATATACTTTATAACAATGAATATAAAGGAAGTTTTGTGATATAAGAAACAGCTAAATCTAAGGCAATGAGAGATGGATAAAGGTTTTGATAATAATAAAAGATCAGCGTCTTCTGTTCATCGAAGAGTTGTGATTTTGGGTGTTGTTTTTATATTAGTTTTTCTTTTCATTGTGGGTATTTTAGGTTTTTTTTATCCACAAAGCTATTTGCAAAAGGCGATATCAATATCTTTTTTGATTCTAGCAATTATCGGTGTTGCAACACTCGTTTTGTGTGGAATGGGCATTTTAAGATATCATGTGTGGTCGCATGAAGATTTTGATTTTAGCATCTTTAATAGGAGCGATGATGCAATTGTAATCTCTGATCTTTCTGGTTTTGTTTATTATTCTAATCAAAACTATCAAAAAATTCTGACCTATAAGCCTGAAGTGTCTTGTTATATGGTTATTGCTGATCTTCCAGGAGCAGGTGCACTCTCGTATCGCTTAAAGGTTGCTGCCTGTAATAATCTTGCAGCGCAAGAGGAATTGAGAGTAGAACAACCAATTTTTACCGATTCTACACCAAAAAAATCTGTTTGGTATAATATTTCCGTGCAGCCTATCACAAAACAGAAAAAAAAGCTTTTATTTTGGCGTATTACTGATATTTCGCATTTACAACAAACGCGAGAAGTTTTTTTCTCGAACCTTCAAGAGGCTATCAATCACTTGGATCAAGCCCCTATTGGTTTTGTATCCGTTAATAGACAAGGAACTATTCTTTATGCCAATGCGATTTTTGCCGAATGGTTTTCAATTGATTTAGCGAATTTCTCAATTGGTCAATATAATTTTGATTCGTTATTTGATAGCGTTGGCGCTAAGAGCTCATGGAGTGATATCTGTTTGCAAACCAACAAATATCAAAGTTCAGGTTACTCTTTACCTTATAGGTTTTCGTTATATTTAAATTCACACACGACTTGTGAGAAAATATTCCATTGTCTTATATCTGTTTCTTCTCTCTTAGAAGAGGAGGCCATTTATCGTATTGTGATCATTCCACAACAAATACAAAAAGAAGAGGACGATCAATTAAAATTACCCAGTATATTAGGAGAATATTTTGATGCGAGTCCTTTTGCAATAGCCGTGGTGGATCATGCAGGGCAATTGATTCATATGAATAAAGCTTTTTCATCACTCACGGGATGTATGGACAAAGCTGTCAATTTTTATGATGTTATTTCTCGTCGTGATTGTGTGCAGTTAGAGCGTTCTTTTCAGAGAATTGCGATAAATAAAAATTATTTTGTTTCTCTAGAAACTGTTTTAGAAAAAAATGAAGAATGCCATTTACGACTCCATATTATGTCTGTACCGCCTTATCATGGTGATGCATTGCAAGATTTGCTTATTATCTCTGTCATTGAAACAACCGAACAAAAAACACTTGAAGACAAAATGATGCAAAGTCAGAAGATGCAAGCTGTAGGACAATTGGCTGGCGGTATTGCTCATGATTTTAATAATGTTTTAACAGCAATTTTAATGTCGTGTGATCTTCTTTTAAATACGCATCGTAGTTCTGATCCTGCTCATGCTGATCTGATCAATATTAAAAATAATGCTAATCGAGCAGCTGCTCTTGTACAGCAATTATTAGCTTTTTCTAGAAAGCAAACACTTCGACCTGAAGAAGTTGATTTTACTGAATTTTTATCAGATATCCGCAATCTTATTTTACCACTTTTGGGGAATAATATTCAGTTAAAAATTATCCATGGAAGAGATTTGTGGAGCGTTGAAGTTGATCAAGCATCTTTCCAGCGTGTTATTATGAATTTGGTTATTAATGCGCGTGATGCCATGTTAGATGGAGGTATTGTTACGATTGCGACAAACAATATTACAAAGCAACAAAGTGCTGAATTTAATCATCTTGGTTTAGCAATTGGCGAGTATGTGCAATTGACTATTTCAGATACAGGGGCTGGTATATCTGCTGCTATACAAGAAAAAATGTTTGAGCCATTTTTTACAACAAAAGAAGTTGGAAAAGGAACAGGACTTGGTTTATCAATGGTTTATGGAATTATCAAGCAGAGCGGTGGGTACATTTATTGTGAAAGTAAAGAAGGTGAAGGAGCAACATTTCATATTTTTCTTCCCCGTTATATCCCCAATATAAAAGGAGAAATTTCTCAAAAGATTGAAAAAGATGAAGAGAAAGATAAAAATATAGACTTAACAGGATCTGCGACTGTTTTATTGGTTGAAGATGAAGATGCGGTCAGAATGGGGGGAGTAAGAGCTCTTCAAATGAGAGGATATACGGTTTTAGAGGCAGCAAGTGGGGTGGAAGCACTCTCTATTCTTGAGGAACAAAAAGGAGAAGTTGATATTATTGTTTCCGATGTGGTGATGCCAGAAATGGATGGGCCCACTTTATTGAAGGAAGTCCGTAAAAACTATCCTGATATCAAATTTCTTTTCGTTTCTGGATATGCAAAAGATGCCTTTGCTAAAAATCTTCCACAAGATGCTGTTTTTGGTTTTTTATCTAAGCCTTTTACACTCAAACAGTTAGCTGTAACAGTTAAAGAAACACTTTCGTCATAAACAAAAATTTATGCAATAGAAAATTGCGTATTTTAAGATTTTTTAGGCGAAATACGAGAGTATTTTGATAAATAGAGCTTATGATAATGTCATAGAATTGAATAAAGAAGAAAAATTTTAAAAATGAACTAAAATTCAAAAAATTACATATTTTGTGCAAAAATTTATGAAGAGATGGACTCTATTATGTCAATATTTCATAGAGATTTTCAATTGTAGATACTGAGCAAAAACTATGTGTAAAGCATTGAAATATGCTGATTAATAGATTGTTGATACACTCAAAAAGATAAAAGCTGTTGTTGCGTATCGACCATTTTGCTCTTCCCTTCAATAAATGCTTTTAAGGCTTCGGGATAGAGTTTATGCTCTGCTTTAAGAACTCTTTGTGCTAAGCACTCAGCAGTATCATGGGGATAGACTGGAACGGCTGCTTGGGCAAGGATTTTTCCTGCATCCATGTCTTCTGTAACAAGGTGAACAGTGCAACCCGTGATTTTTACACCTGCTTGTAAAGCTTTTTCATGTGTGTTTAAGCCTTTAAATGAAGGCAAAAGAGAAGGATGAATGTTTAAAATTCGTCCTTCATAAAGTTTTACAAAACGTGGTGAGATAAGGCGCATATACCCTGCAAAGCAGAGAAAATCCGGTTTATATTGATTTAAAATTGTAAAAATATTTTCTTCATGCTCTTCTTTTGTTTTGTAAATTTTACGATCAACAATATGAATAGGTAAGTTATGGTTTTGCGCTTTTTCAATACCGTTGGCACGCGGATTATCGCAAATAACCGCAACGATTTCAGCAGGATATGCCGTTTGTTGACTAGCTTGAGCAAGGGCGACCATATTGGATCCATTACCAGAAATGAAAACGACGATTTGTTTTTTCATAAATGCAGTACCCCTTTATAAAGTATTCCTTTATTTTGATCTTGGCATTTTGTTAAAATGCCAAGGGGAGTTACAGTCTCTCCTTTTCTTTCAAGAGCTTGTGTAATTGTTTCAGCTGCATGCTGTGCTACGATAATGATCATGCCAATACCACAGTTAAATGTTCTTAACATTTCTGTTTCTTCTATTTTACCTTGTTTGGCAATCCATGAAAATACTGCTGGAACATTGATGTTAGAAAGATTAACTTCAGCGCAGAGAGAGGATGGAAGGACACGTGGAATATTTTCAGGAAAACCTCCACCCGTAATATGAGCAAGAGCTTTAATCCCTTCATATTTTTGCATGATGGGAAGAAGCGATTTTACATAAATGCGTGTTGGTGTAAGAAGTGCTATACCAAGGCTGCTTTCGGGGGAAAAAGGGGCAGGGTCATTCCATTTGAGATAATTTTGCTGGATGATTCGTCGAACAAGCGAAAAGCCATTGGAATGAATTCCAGAGGCGCTTAGACCTAATATAATATCACCTTCTGTCAAATCTTTTGAAGGGAGTAACTTGCTACGTTCGCATGCTCCAACAGCAAAACCAGCTAGATCATAATCTCCCTCTGCATACATTCCTGGCATTTCTGCAGTTTCTCCTCCAATAAGGGCAGCACCGGCTTGTTTACATCCTTCTGCAATACCGGAAACAATCGCAACTCCTTGTTCAGGGTCAAGCTTTCCAGTTGCAAAATAATCCAGAAAAAAGAGAGGTTCAGCCCCTTGTACGAGTAAATCATTGACACACATAGCTACAAGATCAATACCTACAGTGTTATGGTGACCTACTTCAATGGCAATTTTTAATTTTGTTCCCACACCATCATTGGCTGCTACTAGGATAGGATCCGTAAAGCCTGCTGCTTTTAAATCAAAAAGTCCACCAAAACCGCCAATTTCTGCATCTGTTCCGGCTCGTTTTGTTGCGCGTATAAAGGGTTTAATTTTTTCTACCATGGCATTACCCATATCGATGTTTACACCGGCTTTTGCGTAGGTAAGACCAGCTTTGGATTTATCCCCAGCCTTGGATTTATTATTTGTAAGATCTTGATTGCTCATTGGAGCCTTCCTTTAATGGAAAATCAGGTTTTGATATTATGCAATGCCATGATAGAGTTCTCTCTGCAAGAGATATTGATAAGAAAATAAGCAACTTTTCTTGTACCTTATTTTGAAGTTGTTTATAATTTTTTGTGAAGAATTTTTTAGGATATTTTATGAGCAAGATATCAGATAATCACGGACAGTCCTCTTGGCAGCTTATGAGAAAGAAAGTGAGTGAGAATACATCTCGTGATCGTTATAAGACTTATGTGCCAGCGTATACTCAATTACCTTTGCCGAATAATATGAAAAGGCAAATCTTTTTTTGGCTTGGTACGCTGATTTTTTTCATTTTTTTTATGTTTGTTTTTGGATCAATTTTGCTTCCTTTTGTGGCAGGGATTGTGTTGGCTTATTTTCTCAATCCCATTGTTCAATTACTTGAAAAATTTGGTATTCGTCGTGTGTTTGGGACTGTCCTTATCACCCTATTTATTGTTATTACCTTTGTTGCTGCTTTAATTATTTTGATTCCTGTTATTAGTTGGCAAATACAGCAATTTATGAGTGATGGTTTACCTGTTTACATTAATCGTATTCAAACCTTTTTTGTTGAGCATGATTTTGATTGGTTAAGGCGCTATTTTGGAAGTGATCCAAATGAATTACGGAATAATATTAAAGGATTTTTGGGAGAAGGTTCGGATTTTATTACGTCTCTTTTGAATTCACTTTTAAAGTCAGGAAAATCAATCGTTAATATCGTTAGCCTATTTGTTGTGGCACCTGTGGTGGCATTTTATATGTTATTAGATTGGCCACGTATGGTAACAGCAATCGATTCGTTAATACCGCGTGATCATCTTGAAACTGTTCGTAGTATTTTTCATGAAATGGATAGAGCTATTGCAGGCTTTGTTCGTGGACAAGGAACAGTTTGTCTCATATTGGGAGGCTATTATGCTATTGGTTTAACGATTGCAGGACTCAATTTTAGTCTTTTGATTGGTATGTTTATTGGTCTTATTAGCTTTGTTCCTTATATCGGCACAATGAGTGGCTTGGTCCTTTCTGTTGGTATTGCATGGGTTCAGTTTTATCCCAATAATTGGGGGGGAATCATCGTTGTGATGGCACTTTTTTTAATTGGTCAGTTTATTGAAGGTTATATCCTTCAACCCAAGCTTGTAGGTTCATCAGTGGGATTACATCCCGTATGGTTGATGTTTTCACTTTTTGCTTTTTCTTCACTCTTTGGTTTTACTGGTATGCTTGTTGCTATTCCTGCGGCAGCGGCTGTTGGCGTTTTAGTTCGTTTTGCTCTTCATACTTATCTGAGTTCTCAGATGTATTCGAGAAGCGGAAATTCGGAGCCGCTAAAATGAATGGGCGTGAAACGCAATTATCTTTAAATTTTCCCTATGATCCGATTTTTCAATTTGAGGATTTAGTGGTAACGGAAAGCAATCGTATGGCTTTTCAGCTTATTGATCACTGGCCCAATTGGAGCTTACCTATTGCAGTTTTGGTTGGTAAAGAAGGCTCTGGAAAAACGCACTTTTCTAATATATGGCTCCAAAAAGCAGATGCTTTCAGGATTCAGCACAATGAAATTGATCAGGCTATTACTATGGCTTCTTTAGGCAGATCATTTTTAATAGAGGATATTGATGCAGGTGAAATCAATGAGACAGAACTTTTTCATTTAATTAACAGTATTAAGCAAGCAAATCTTGATGCACGACAAGCTACTTTATTGATGACGGCACGAACACTTCCTTCCGCTTGGAATTTAATGTTAAATGATCTAAAAAGTCGTCTTAATTCGGTGATGTTCGTTGAAATTAATCAGCCTGATGATGCATTGTTAACAGCTGTTGCATTTAAGCTTTTTTCAGATAGGCAACTTATTGTACATCCAGATACGGTTTATTATCTTGTAAGTCGTTGTGAACGTTCTTTATTTTCATTGAAGCGTGTTATTGATTCTGTTGATCTGTTGGCATTACAAAGAAAAAGAAAAATAACACGTTCTGTTATTGCTGAAGTTTTGAATAGAAGAAATCCGTAAATACTCCTTATCATGGCTTACTTATTCTGTCCTTCTACTATCGTTTCAATACGTGGAAAGACAAGTCATTTAAATTTTCTCCTTTTTGGATATCTATATAAAAGTAAAAATAATATTTTTTACTTTTATCATGTGTTTATTTTAAATAGCTTTGAGATTTTATTGTATGATGTTGAATTCTTTCCATCTTTGCATTTGAAAATTTTTCTAAAAAGAGCGCTTTATTTTATTTATAATAAAATCTTTGTGCTTTGAAAAAATGTTTGTTGTTTATGGATTTGGATTGTAGAAGATTCTAGAATTTTTAATAAAAGCGTCTTTGGGAAGATAGAAAAAGAGAGGAAAAAGCTTAATACAGCTTAATTTTTTGGCTTATGTGCTCTTTGGGAAAGTTTTTCTATGATATTTAAGTCGTTTTTTTCTAAAATTGTATCTGTGGAATGCGTTTTGATACAGTGAGAGCTTGCTTAAAACAGGACAAAAATTATGAAGTCCTTATAGAGAAATTCATTCTTTTTTAATATAGATTGGATTTTCTACGGAGGTTATTTTCTACTACTTGTTAATAAATCTGTTATTGAATAGGGAAAAAGATTTAAAAATGTGCTTTTTTGTAAAGAAATGCAACAAAATTAAAAAAAAGTGTGTTTTTCTCTTGCACTTCTGTTGTGAAAATTTTAGGAAATGTGCATCAAGTAAATGTAAATGGCGGAGCGTAGCGCAGCCTGGTAGCGCACCTGATTTGGGATCAGGGGGTCGTAGGTTCGAATCCTATCGCTCCGACCATATTTGATTGAGTGTGTGAGAATGACCCAATTGGGTACGTGTGGTGAGAAACTATCATTCAAGCGTTGTGTAATCTGAAGGAAAAAGGCATGATCGCACGTATTTATAGTCCTGCTAAGACAGCTATGCAGTCAGGTAAGGGGAATACAGGTTTTTGGATTCTAGAGTATGAGCCGGTGAAAGCGAAAATGCTTGAACCTCTTATGGGGTACACGGCAACGTCTGATATGAATAATCAGGTGAGAATCCGATTTAATAGGAAGGAAGAAGCGATTGCTTTTGCGCGTAAGAATGCTATCTCTTACCGTGTAGAAAAGAAACATACGTCGATTCGACGTGCTATTTCTTATTCTGATAATTTTCGCAGTGATCGGCAGCATTCTTGGACACATTGAATTAAAGATGCTATTTTGAATTGAGAAGATAATCAGTTGGGTCCCGTAGCTCAGCTGGATAGAGCAACGGCCTTCTAAGCCGTGGGTCACAGGTTCGAATCCTGTCGGGATCACCATGTTTAAATGATATTAATAGGCTATAAAAAGTTAGAGAGTTTTCCTTTTATTCTATTAGCTTATTTTTCTGTAAACTCCCGAACCTTTTTGATGTTTTTTGGTTGATTTTGTTGCTAAACGTTTTCTGTTGACTGTTTTAGTATAAAATGATGCTGTTTTCTCTTTTTTCAGTAAAAATTGCTTTTGATTGCTGAAACTTTAGCATTGCATATTCTTGCCGCGTGTTGCTACTATATCACATGCTTTAGGAAACAGATTGCAAAAACTCTTTTTTACGAGCTTCTTTTCATCTTTCTGAAAATGAATATTTTATTTCTTAGATTAGATTTAAGCATTGCGGCTAATGCTGGTGAAATTGCCAAAAAACATCTATTGTGATTTTTTTTATTTTTTATGAATAATATTATTACGTTTTTCAGCATGATCTTTGGTAAGATCGATTTTGATTAGATACAAGGCATGATGGATTCGATTTAGAACTGTTTATGATGAGAATTTACAGACGGCACAAGAGGTAGGGAATATCTTCTTGTCTTGGAAGCTGTGATTCATAACGAATTACTTCTTTATAGTTTTTTCGTATAAAAAGTTGTTATATGTGCCGTCCAGATAAGATATTGTTTTTTTCAATGAGAGACACTTGCGGACAATTTGATTTAACATGATTGTCACTTTTTCTCAGGTAGGGTTATAGGTTGCATCAATGTTTAGGTTTTCTTAGTCTTATAGGTTTAAGAATGTATACTGTGTATTTATATGAATGAAGATAGATTGTATCTTAGAGTTAAATTTTTAGATTTCATATTTACATTTTCAAATGTTTTTTCTTATTTCTTTATAGTTTGTACATCATGTTAGAAGTATTTTAATATTGGATAACAATCACATTAAAATGTTATACAGATGAGATCTGAAGATCTAAACTCACACGGTTCAAGGTGATCATTATTTCAATAAGAATATAGTGTGAGGAGAATGCCATTTTACAGGCTTTGTTTTAAGAGATATCTCTTAAAGCTCACTTTACGCTGGCGCTCGTGAATGGTACAATGATAAATCCATTGAGCTCCATCATCTTTACACTTATGAAGAAATAAGCTGACGCTATCATATACTTTGCCTATTTGTCAGCCTCCGATGTTGCAATAGATTTTAGCACTTGAGGCATTTATCGGCATTTTTGTGCTTTTTTATACAATTTTTACTTAATACTAATTCCTCTTATGACGTGTAAGAGAGACGGTTTTGTTTGATTCAATATAAATTAGGTTTGAAATGAGAAAACATTACGATATTCGGATTTCTCATTCAACATGGCAAACAATAAAACATGATTATAAATCAATGTATTTTTAGAATGAAAAAATTTGCTTTTATCGTGTTTTTTTTACTATTTTTAATATTTTATTATAATATGTAATTGGTAAACTCAAAATACAGCTCTAAGGTTAAGTGTTTTATATCTATCGAAGTGACTGTGGTTATATCTAACTGTTTGGACAACAAGTGTTACCAATAGACATGAAAGAATTAAGAAAAACAGGGGATAGATCAGGAAATAAACAATATTTTTTAGAACAGAAGCCTATGCTTGTCGAAAGAATTTTAAAATCCAACTTCTAATCTGTTGCAAAATGATGTTGTTATTACGTTTGTGATACTTTTAGATGGCTTCCCCCAAGAGGCGCTATCAGAACGTAAAAAATATTAGAACACTCCCTAAGGCATGCCCTTTGTAGAGGCATGTTGCAAAATCTTATTTCCGAACCTTTATTTACGCATCCCGCACCTTGGAAGAATACGATAATTCAATAATTTATTTATACTATAAAGTTGAATGGTGGGCGTGACAGGGATTGAACCTGTGACCCCTACGATGTCAACGTAGTGCTCTCCCGCTGAGCTACACGCCCATTCATTGATGTTGCATACACCATATAGAATGCCAAACGTCAATGCCTAATTTCATTTTCTCTTTCAACAGATGCAAATAACTTTAAAAATACTTTTTAAGCAGCGATAAGGATCTTTTCAACTTCATTGACGAGTTCACGTAAGTGAAATGGCTTAGAGAGAACCTTTGCATCAGGAGGGGCATCACTATTTGAATTGAGTGCTACTGCTGCAAAACCTGTAATGAACATTACTCGTAAATCAGGGTCAATCTCAGTAGCACGTCGTGCAAGTTCGATTCCGTCCATCTCTGGCATCACAATATCAGTCAGGAGAAGGGAAAATGGCTCTTCTTGTAAACGTTCATATGCGCTAATACCATTATCGAAATCGGCGACTTCGTAGCCTGCACGTTCTAAGGCCTTTACGAGAAAGCGACGCATATCGTTATCATCTTCTGCGAGCAGGATTCGTTTCATGATTATGTTCCAATGGCTCCATTTGTCAGAGTTTTGCTGCATCAATTATACAATATAGAGTATTTAGAAAAAAGATGGTAAAATGCTCATAATTGAAATGAATGGCAAAATGGTTAATTCTTACATTCTTATTCAGAATACAGCATATTCGTTGTGAGTTGGTTAAATTCGAAATATATGTGATTTTGAAAAAAGAAGGGGGGCTCTAAAACTTCTAAGATGATTCATTGCTATCTTTTCTTTTAAATTTGCTGATTATTATCAGAATTCCATTAAAAAACTTATGAAAACCATTATTGTAGGGACTTTCTATATCGAGAAATTAAAAGAATATTATGTTAATTTATTGTTTTTAAAAAGTTCTCCTAAGAAATAGAAATTTTATAGTTATTTGTTTTTATAGAGATTTGTAATAAATATTATAAATGCGCTTTATTTCCAGTTTTTTTCCTTAAATAGATGAAAAATATTATTTTTCTAGATATAATATTAAATGAGCATTTTATAACAAATCAAAAATAGTATTTTGATGCTTTATTTATAAATATGTATCATGTTATATTAAGATAGATTTATTATTTTTATTTATATAAGTAGTTTTTTATTAAGTTATTTTTTATGATATAAAATAATATTGTTTAATGTAATGATATACTTTGTATATTAGTTTTTTTATTAGAATGCGTGGTGAATATTTAGGTCATGGCTTGTTTGTAGAGGCTAGAAAACGAATCATATGAGTGGTTGGAAAGTAAAACCCATTATATTAAAAAGTGTCTGTAGATCCAATGCTCGTAGAAAAATTCTTTTTTGATGGGGCGGAGCGGAAATTAAGGTTTAGTGTTATTTTACAGATACATTATCGGGAATAAATGCATCAAATGCAGCCCAAAATTGCTTTTTATAATCTTCGTTAACCATAATTGTATCCAGTTCAGCGCCTGTAATAGTAATACTTTCTGTCAGACGTGTGTGTTGGCATAATTGCTGCACTTCAATGTTGTTTGCAATATTATTTTGATTGGCAAGAATAAAGAGTGTTGGGATTCGTAAATCTCCATGAAGTACATTTCTCTTCACAGAATCAATCGCATTAAATACTGATGCTATCCATTGGTATGTTGGGGGCTTAATGGAAGAGAGCGGCACTTTATGTATGTGTCCCAATTGTATATTTTTTTGTTTTGTTTTGTTTAATTTTTTACCATCTTTCGCTGGTATAAAGCCAAGACCTATATCAGAAAGAAATTGTGTTAATTTATGTTGAAAACCATTTGTTTTATTGCCGAATGGAGCAAAAAGGGGAGAAACACAGAGCAATCTATTAAACTGATGATTAATGAGATCTAATCCGCTAAGTGCTATCAATCCACCTATGTCGTAGGCAAGCATAGAGTAAGGTGGCGGACAATTAGGATAAACAATATTTTTAAGAAATTTATATAAGTCATTAATATCGTTATTTATATCAAAATAATGATGTCTGTTTTGTTTTCTTATCTTGAGGGATGTTTTTTCTTGATCAAACCAGTCAAATATTGCTGTATGAAAACCGCGTTTAGAAATTTCATTTATTAATAAAAAATATTTTTCTAAAGCATTTGCGTAGCTTTTGAGAATAACAATTGTTCCCTTAGATTTTTCCACCTCAGGATATGTTATAGCAAAACGAATTTCATGATCTATTGCTATTTTAAGAGTACCATGATGGACATTAAGAGGAGTGGCCCCCCAGTCTATGGGATAAAGAGGTGTTTCCAATTGAAATCCTTTACAGTGTATTTGCTGCTTAGTGCTTTGACATTTATGTAATGAAGAAAAAGGATTTAAAAAGGGGTATATTGCTTTTTAGATAGTTTTTATCAATTTAGGTCTCAAAGAGTTGAAATAAAGAAAAACGATTACTAGATAATATAGTGCGGTTGCCATGATGGGGCCGCAGGTTCACAAGTAAGTTTGCCATGTGGGAACTTTGTGAATTAGTTATAAATTATAGTCGCTCTAGAGGAGGGCAATATTATGCGTCAAGTAGATTTTTCACCATTTTATCGTTCCACAGTAGGTTTTGATCATCTTTTTAACTGGTTTGATTCTAGAACACAACCAGACGAAGTTTCTTCTTATCCCCCTTATAATATCGAGCGTTTAACTGAAGATTCTTATAGAATTTCTATGGCTGTTGCTGGTTTTTCTCAAGATGAAATTGATATTGAAACGCATTGTAACCAGCTGATCGTTAAGGGAGACAGAAAGTCTAAAAATGATGATGAAGAGCGAGAATTCCTTTATCGAGGTATTGCTTCGCGTGCTTTTGAACGGCGTTTTCATTTAGCTGATCATGTTAAGGTTATTGGGGCAGAACTTGGAGATGGACTTCTTCATATTCAGCTTAAAAGGGAAATGCCAGCTGAATTAAAACCTAAAAAGATAACCGTACAGATGTCACTATCCACTACAAAAAATGATAACAGCGACATTATTGTGTAAAGAAAATTTAGAAAATATGAGATCGAATAATTATAAATTTTTCTGAAGAATAAAAAACGCGAGACAAAAGGTCTCGCGTTTCGTATGTGTTTTCCTAAGAACGAAGCGCATTTAAATAAAACAGCTTATCTCGAATTTATGATAAAATATCATTGCACATTATTCTATGTTGAAGAAAAATTTCATGTGTGTGCAATTGAAATGCATAATAATTCACTTTTTAAGTAAGCTTATTTTATAGCATTTTAAAAATGGTCGGAGCGGCGGGATTTGAACCCACGACCCCTTGACCCCCAGTCAAGTGCGCTACCAAGCTGCGCTACGCTCCGAGTTTGTGTAAAACGATTAAATGACTGTTTCTTTAAAGGCAAGAGAAAAAATAAACAGAATAATCTAAAATGCTCTTGCACTTAGAGCTTTTGAAAGTAAAAATTTTGGACATCAATATTTTGTTGTTAATTCAAGATAAATAACGAATTTGTAAAATTCTTTGTGATCATTAAATTTTTAGCACTATAGTTAATAGATGTATGCATTTAATTACTTTTGAGATTGTGAGGGGGTAAGATTGGTGACTTTAGGGGTATGAATTGGAGCAAATGAGTGCGGAAGGTATATTTTTTTCTTACCTAATCGTTACTTTTCTAAAAAGATAAAGATTTTCAAAAGAAGAGGAGTGAATGTATGGTTTTGAAAAGTTTTCGTTTTTTTAGAGTTTTTATAGATGAGGTATTTTGCATTTTATGTGGACAAAAAATTGTAAGTGCTGGATTATATAATCACAAATCTCATTTTACGGGTATGTATTTTTATCCAAATAAACAAGGTCAGAATGCTTTAATTTATGTTTTGTTTTTTTTCTGAAATATCAGATAAAATATTATAGAGGAATAACTTTCAAAGTGTCTATTGAACTAAGAAAAGAGTAAACTATGAGCCGTTTTTCGGTAATAAATTTGACGCAAGCAGCAGTGGATCGTGTTAAAGCGATTATGGATGCAAAAGATGCACAGGGTATTCTTGTTGGTATCAAAAAAGGTGGTTGTGCAGGGATGGAGTATACAATTACTCTTGTCAAAGAAAAGGGGATAGATGCGGATGTTGTTGAAGTGAATGGTGCCCGTGTTTTTGTAGCACATGATGCGGTATTATTTTTATTAGGGACGCAGATGGATTATGAAGTGACAACGCTGCGGTCTGGTTTTATCTTTAAAAATCCTAATCAAGTTTCAGCATGCGGGTGTGGAGAATCGGTGGAACTTCGTCCTGCTACGCAGGATCAATATAAAACAAATTGAGCTGAGCTAAATTATAATTTAGTAATTTTAGAGGGGCTTGTTCTTTTAGGTAGAAGAAATCTACTATTTTTTATTGTTCATTTTTAGCTTGCTTCCAAAGTGCTTCCATTTCATTCAAGGATGCGTCAGTGAGTGTTTTAGATTGAGTGGATAGCTTTTCTTCAATATAGGCGAAACGATTTCGAAATTTTATATTCGTTTTTTTTAATGCTTTTTGTGAATCAATCGCTAAGTGGCGCGCGAGGTTAAGGAGTATAAAGTAGAGATCTCCAAACTCTGCTTCTATCTCTGAGTTTTGTTTATTTTTGATGGCTTCTTTGAGCTCTTCGAGTTCTTCTTCTATTTTTTCAAAAACTTTATCACTTTTTTGCCAATCAAAACCTACTTTAGCTGCTGCTTCTTGTAAAGCAAGTGCCTCTTGGTTTGCTGGCTGGATTTGTTTTACTTTTGCGAGTATGCTTGTGGAGGAATTGTTGTTTTTTTCTTCGCACATTCTTTTTTGTTCAACCTGTTCTCTTTTTTTTATATATTCCCACTCCTCTTTTATAAATCCTCGTTTTTTTTGCTCGGCATTTCCAAAAACATGAGGATGGCGTCGAATCATTTTTTCCGTGATTGCATAAACAACATCTTCAAAAGTAAAGCTGCCTTCTTCTTGTGCTATGGTAGCATGATAGACAACTTGTAAAAGAAGATCCCCAAGTTCTTCACAGAGATCCTTTCGATTCTTTTGTTCAATGGCATCGATGAATTCGTAAACTTCTTCGAGCATATAGGGTATGAGGGATTCAAAAGTTTGTTTTTTATGCCAGATACAACCATTATCAGAGTTTCGTAATGCAGTGATAATTGCTGTGAGATCTTTGATATCTTTTGAGGCTAACATTTTGCACTTCCTTTGTAAGCAATAGAGCTTATGTTAGATGTCCCAACGCCTATGTAACCACATCCATTGTCCAGGATATTCACGGACCCAAGATTCAACAATATCATTTAATTTTTGCGTAGAAGCAGCTATATCGATATCATTTTTTTCATCACGTGGAAGTTCTACATGTTCATATAACTCTAAACGATGACGTCCACTAGGCAAACGAATACAACGTGCTGGATAAATATCACAGTCATATTGTCGAGCAAGTTTTATAATTAAGGGGTTTGTTTTAAGAGGTCTGTTAAAAAATGTTCCCGTGATACCGCGGCGAAATTTTTGATCAACGAGCATACCAACATTTTCACCTTCTTCTAATTTGGCTGCTAATGCCCATGCTGCTCCGGCCTTGGAGGGAACAAGGTGTCCCATAGAAGTTTGTCGTGCTTTAAGGATTCGTTTGGCAACATAGGGATTATTGGGTGGTCTAAATAATACCGTAACATTAAGATCAAAACTTTGTGCACAAATAGGCAGAAGTTCAAAATTTCCAGTATGTGCGGTGAAAAAAATATGTGGTTTTTTTTCATTTTTTAATCGCTCAAATATTTCAATACCTTTAACCTCAATGAAACCTGGCTCGTCTGCATGAGGATCAAAATCAAAAATTTTATCAAGAAAAATATATTCGGCTAGGAAACATCCTATATTTTCCCACATTTCTATTGCAATCGCACGGAGTTCTTGCTCTGTTTTTTCTGGATATGCACTCCTAAGGTTTGCAAGTGTGATTTGATGACGATGTACAAGGGGACCAATTTTTTTTGCTAACCAAGCAAAAAAAGAAATTCCCATTTTGGCTGGAAAACATTTTAGAATAAATAAAGAACCAAAGAGCAGATATGCCCATAACAAGTAGGATATTTTTTTAGCTATAATTTTAATACGATATATGAGATTTTTAAGAGAAAGCTTCATCATGATTTAATCGATTTTAAGGATAATTTTACCAAAAACATCACGGCTCTCCATTCGTTTTAAAGCTGTATCAATTTCATCCAGCCCAACAATTGTATCAATGACAGGGTGTACGGCTTTTTGTGCCATTTTTTGCATGGCATTTTTCATATTTTCCATACGGCAGCCAAATGAACCGAATATCTTAAGCTGTTGCTGGAATAATTGCATGAGATTTATTGGTGCTGAAACACCAGAGGTAGAACCGCAAGTCACTAAACGTGCTCCTTTTTTCATACATAACAGAGAACCGTTCCATGTATCTACACCAACATGCTCAAAAACAACGTCAACACCTTTTTTTTGGGTTAATTTACGCACTACACCTTCAAAACGATCTTTACGATAATTAATCACATGATCTGCCCCAAGAGCGTGCGCTTTTGCAATTTTTTCATCTGAACCTACAGTTGTGATAACTGTACAGCCCATGTGTTTTGCAAGTTGAATGGCTGCAGAACCAATACCTGAACCACCAGCCTGTATCAGGATTGTTTCTCCTGCTTGTAGTTTTGCGTTATCGAAAAGCATATGTTCTACGGTACCAAAAGTAATTGGAGCAACTGCTGCCTGCAATTCATCACATTGGGGTGGTGATGGAACTAATAAACGTGCTGGCAAATTGACAAGCTCACACGCAAATCCATCAAGGTGAAAACCGTAGACTCCCTTTACCTGACTGCAAAGATTATCCCGTCCTTCATGACAAGCTTGGCATACTCCGCAGGTTTGTGCACCATAAATTGAGACAATCTGTCCAAGTTGGAGATGTTCAACGCCATCTCCTATTTGTATAACCTCACCAGAGGCTTCTGCACCAATGATGAGTGGCATTTTTCTTTTCGCAAAAGCCATGCCACGCCATCCCCATACATCAATATGATTAAGAGCAACGGCTTTTATCCGCACAGTTACTTCACCTATACTAGGTGAAGATGGCGGGGAAATATTGGTGATTTCAAGCCGACGATCATCGAAGAGTTGCAGTGCACGCATTATCATCCCCCTTAAATATATTATTAGGTTAGCGTTATAAAATTTTATTATTAAAGGATTATCCTTTATATGCAGTGATAACAAGACTCATATTTTGACCACCAAATCCAAATGAGTTTGACAAAACCGCATTGACACAGGCCTTACGGCTATGATGAGGAACAACATCTAAAGGGATCGCAGGGTCAGGATTATCATAATTTATTGTCGGTGGAAGTATCCCCGATTGAATGGTTAAAAGCGAAAAAACCGCTTCTATTGCACCAGCAGCAGTTAATGTATGCCCAATCATTGATTTATTAGAAGAGACTGGAATATGCTTTAAAAGATCACCGAATACTGTTGATAATGCAAGATATTCCATTTTCTCATTTTCAGGTGTTGAAGTTCCGTGGGCATTAATATAGTCAATTTCATTGATGGTTATTTTTGCATCGTCTAAAGCTTTGCGAACGGATTCAATTGCTGGTGATGCATCGGGTTTTGAACGTGTACGGTGAAAGTCATCGGCGGTTTCTCCACAGCCAGCTAAAATTCCTAAAACTGTAGCATTACGGTTTAATGCGCTTTGAAGAGATTCAAGAACAAGAGCGCCTGAGCCTTCTGCCATAACAAAACCATCTCGATCACGGCTAAAGGGTTTTGCTGCTTTTTCTGGAGGCTCATTCTGAGTTGAAAGAGCAGATAGTAACGAAAAACGGATGAGAGATTCTGCTGAAACTGATCCATCTGTCGCAATTATAAGAGCTCGATTTGTTTCTCCCCGTCTAATAGACTCAACACCTAATTGAATTGCTGTTGCACCAGATGCACAGGCAGTGGAAAGTGTAACAGGAAGTCCTTTTGTGCCAAATGTTTTTTGAAGTTTTTCTGCAATTGCACCAAATTGTGTGGCTTCAAAAAGCGTCTCATGGAGTTTATCCTTACAGACTTTAAGAAGATGTGCATAAGAAGGCTCATTATTGAATTCTTCCTCTTGATCAAGACTAAAACGTGCTTTCCATTCAAGTTCAACAGGAGGAGCAGCTAGAAAGAGTGGTCCATTAAATTTTTTTTTATCAATAGCAGCTTCTTCTAAAGCTTCTTCAGCAGAAAGATGTGCAAGCTTCTCAGAGAGAGCTGAAGCACCAAGTGTACTTTCTTTAAGAAAATCAATTGTTCCAGCAATATATGTATTTAATCCCTCAACGGGAAAACGTGTTATTTTGTGGATACCACTTACACCACTTGTTAATTTTTGCCAATTTTCATGTTTCCCTTGTCCCAGTGATGTGACAATGCCTGCACCAGTTATTGCTACAAGTGGACGCCCAAAATGATCATGATATTTCACTATAGAAATTCCCCTTCAAACAGCTGTAAGACGCACAATACCTTCAGCTCTTTTTATACCAATAGTTGTAACAAATATTTCACGTACTTCTTTAGAAAAAGGTTTTTCATGAGGACTTAACGCTGGAAAACAATGTTTTTTTTCAATTGAAAGTGCTGCAAGAGCTAGAGCTAGAGGAAATTGTGCTTCCCTCATATAACCAAATAATGTTGTAATGCCACGATAAGATAGATCAGCATTATCAAGAGCATTTTGTTCTGCTTTTGTTGCTTCGTGAGCTCCTGAGGCTGCTGAAATGGCTAAGGCAGATTTAGCGCCAGCAGTTTTTAACATTGTTGCAATTGACTCTCTAAGTGGAATTTTGGTTCTATCTGTTTGGTCGGTAATAATTTGGTTAATTTCAGCATAAGCACGTGCGTTGCGTTTTTTGGCATGTTCTCCACTTTCAATAACTAGGAAGATACCACCAGAACCGGCTATGATACCGCCGCCGGGGTGGATTTCACGATCCCACACTGGGCTCCATCCATTATGGGTTAAAAGACCACCAAGCTCATGCGCCAACAACATATCATAACTTTGTGCATTATAGGAACTTCCTACAAGAGCATGGGTGCTTTGACCTGATTTAATACGAGCTACAGCAATTTGAAGTGCAGAAAGACCACTGCCTTCTTCTCCCATAAATGTACGAGATGATCCAGTGACTTTATGAACAATTGAAATGTTTCCTGCCAAAAGGTTTGAAAGTTGTGCCAAAAATAATGTTGGGCGAAGTTCAGTTGAAAGAGCAACATTTAACATAGAGGTATGATCGGCAACTGTGCGCGCTTTAGAAAGAATCTGTGTATCAACAGTAATATCACGTTCTCCCCCACTTGCAGCTACGATCATATCCATTGTTGAAGTGAGTTGTTCATTATTTTTCATGCCGGCATCATCAAGAGCAAGACCAGCCGCATAGGTACCAAGACGCTGCCATGTTCCCATTTGCCGTTGATCACTTTTTTTAGGAATTTGTAAACTCCAATCAATTTCGGGCAATTTATGAACCGTGTAGGGTGAAAAAGTTGTATAATCTAGGTTTGGTGTACGGATTGGATCATTTAAGAGATTCCAATGTTGATCAGTTCCTTCCCCCAGAGAGCTTATGAGACCTATACCAGTGATGAATACAGATTGATCATGCATGGCGAAAAAACTACTCCGCCTGTTTTAAGGCAACGAGATCATCAATTTTTGCACAAAGGTTTTTAAGAACAAAGTATTCTTCTGTTGCAACGGTACCTTCGTTGACTTCTTGTGTCCATTGTTCTAGAGGGACTTTTATTCCGAAAGCTTTATCAATAGCGAAAACAATATCAAGAAAATCAAGACTGTCGATTCCTAGATCGTCAATTGTATGACTTTCAGGTGTAATTGTATTGCGATCAATTTCACTGATTTCTGCAATGATATCAGCAACTTTATCAAACGTGGAAGGCAATGTACGGATTCCTTATTATAGAGTTAGTAAATTAAAAATACATTTAATATTGTTCTTCTAGCCTTTTTTCTCTTTTAAAAAAAGACTTAATCCAGAATATAGCTGTCTTTATCTATAGAGAAAAGAGGTTTACAGTACATGAAATACTATATCTCAATATTTAAAAAACTTTGAAATTTTATTACGCATTTATTTTACGAGACTATTTTTTCTATTGGCAGCAAGGACAGCAAGGGCTGTTATATTAACAACTCCCCGGGAAGTTACTGAAGGTGTTAAGATATGGGCGGGACGTGCTGCCCCGATTAGAATAGGACCAACATGGAGTGCATTTGTGAGGCTTTTAACAGTGTTGAGCGTGATATTGGCTGAATCAAGTGTTGGAAAGACAAGCAAATTAGCTTCACTTTTAAGACGAGAATTAGGAAAAACACGATCACGAAAAACTTTGGAAAGGGCAGCATCAGCATGCATTTCACCATCTGCTTCTAAATCAGGGTGTAATTTGGCAAGAATTTCTGTTGCACGTCGCATTTTACGCGCACTTTCTGTGTTTTTAGAACCAAAGTTTGAGTGTGATAATAAGGCTGCTTTTGGTGTTATTCCAAATGCTTCAACTTCTTGAGCTGCCAACACAGTCATTTCAGCGATTTCTTCTGCAGAAGGATTTTCATTGACGTAAGTATCTGTAAGGAAAAGAGTACGTTGTTGAGAGATAAGCAAACTCATAGCAGAAAAACGGTGAACATTAGGATCAAGACCGATAATTTGTTCAATCAATTCAAGTTGGCGTTCAAAGCGTCCTTCTAAGCCGCAAATCATTGCATCTGCTTCTTCACGCATAACGGCAAGGGCAGCAATAGCCGTTGTTGATGTTCTCACTACTGTTTTTGCCATTTCAGGCGTAACACCACGCCTTCCTGTATAATGAAAAAATAAATTAACATAATCACGAAAACGTGGATCATCTTCAGGGTTTGTTAATTCAAAATCTATACCGGGACGAATTCTTAAACCAAAGCGTTTTAATCTTGCTTCTACGACATGTGGACGGCCGATAAGGAGGGGCGTTGCTGTTTGTTCTTCAATGACAACTTGTGCTGCACGAAGGACGCGTTCATCTTCACCATTGGCATAGATGACGCGTTTACGTTTTGCTGTTTTTGCTGCAGCAAAAACAGGTTTCATTGTTAAACCAGAAAGAAAGACAAATCGATTGAGGATATCATAGTAGGCCTCCATATCTTCAATGGGACGAATGGCGACACCAGTTGTCATTGCTGCTTTAGCAACAGCGGGGGCAATACGCAGTATTAAACGCGGATCAAAAGGAGAGGGGATCAGATAGTCTGGTCCAAAATTGGGTGGTTCTTTTGAGTATGCACGTGCTACAACATCTGAAGTTTCTTCACGTGCAAGGGCAGCAATCGCATGAACAGCGGCCATTTTCATTTCTTCATTAATTGCACTAGCACCTACGTCTAATGCACCACGGAAGATATAGGGAAAACAAAGGACATTATTAACTTGATTGGGATAATCAGAGCGTCCTGTGCAGATCATTGCATCTGGTCGTATAGAGCGTGCTTCTTCAGGCATAATTTCTGGTACTGGATTAGCTAGCGCTAAAATGAGTGGATTTTGAGCCATTCTTTTAAGATATTCAGGCTTTAAAACACCACCCGCAGATAGGCCTAGAAAAATATCCGCATCATCAATAATATCAGATAAAGTTCGTGCGTCCGTTTTTTGTGCGTAATTGATTTTCCAACGATCCATAAGGGTCTTGCGACCTTCATAAACAACTCCCTCTAAGTCACTAAGCCAAATATTTTCAACTTTTGCCCCAAGACGAACCAAAAGATTAAGGCAAGCGAGGGCAGCAGCACCTGCACCTGAGGTAACTATTTTTGCATTTTCAATTTTTTTTCCTGAAAGATTTAAGGCATTTAATACAGCAGCAGAAACAATAATGGCAGTTCCATGTTGGTCATCATGAAAAACTGGAATTTTCATTTTAGCACGAAGCTTTTCTTCGATTTCAAAACATTCAGGAGCCTTAATGTCTTCAAGATTAATACCACCAAATGTAGGTTCTAAGGTCGATATTGTTTGTACCATTTGTTCTATATCGGATGCATCAATTTCAATATCAAAAACATCAATATTCGCAAATTTTTTAAATAAAACGGCCTTGCCTTCCATAACTGGCTTGGAAGCGAGTGGACCAATGTTTCCTAAACCAAGAACAGCAGTTCCATTGGATATAACAGCGACTAAATTAGCACGGGAGGTATATTGAGCAGCAAGATTGGGATCTTCATGAATCGCAAGACATGGTGCTGCAACGCCTGGAGAATAAGCAAGAGCTAAATCACGTTGATTATCAAGAGGTTTTGTTGCTTGTATTTCCAATTTTCCAGGTTTTGGGTGTTGGTGATAAAAAAGTGCGGCACTGTCAAGTTCAGCTTTTGGTGAACTGAAATCACTATTTCGTTCTCTAGACATTTTTATGATATCCAAGTTAGCGTATGTGTATATGAGATGTTCCATCTACGATAAGGTTTTGTCCACTAATAGATCCTCATTTCTCTGAATATCAAAATGCATGAGTATGAGAAAACTCTTCTGGATCGTAAAACCAGTTTGATGATTCTTTTTGTTTGTGCACAATGAATAATTTCATTGATAGCAGCACGATTAGCTTTTTCTTTCCTTAATAAAACGCGTAAAAATTGATTAGTCTACAAACAAATAAAATATTACTAATGATTACATTACCAAGCCATTATTTTTTTTGCAATGCTTACAAATTAAGGAAAAAAAAGAAGAGTGTTTTCTATTAACGTCATCTTCTTTATTTAAATTTCTATAGGGAGATAGAAGAAATTTTAAATAACAATTTGCAATTTATAAATTGTTTTTGCAGCTATTTAAAAGGAAACTGGAACTTTAAAAATGGAAGTCATTTTGTTTATTATTCAATTGAACTCTTAATAATGCGAGCTGTATATTTTTAATATACTTACAAATCTGTGTTTTAATAAACGAAAAGTATATCCGAAACAGCTGTAATTGCATGTTTTATACCTAAAGTTCATATATTCCGTATAATGCGTTACTTTATAATTTATAATGAATCATCTCGTATATTGAATAGAAAATTTGAATACAATAAGCTTCTTTTATTTCAAATTCACCTAATATAATAAAAAAACATTTACTTACATAATTCAAACGAGAGTAATATGTGGATAAAAACATTAAAAAAATAAATAGAAGTGTTTCTATAAGCTATTTTAATACAAAAGCATGAATTTTTTTCACAATTAATAAAAATAATTATTACCGATTTTGTACCTTTATGAAACTATGAAAAATAAAGAAGTTAAGAAAAAGATAAGGAAATAGAAAACATGCTTTATCATTCTTAGAATGATATGTTGTTTGATAAGCCATTACGCTTCTTTAAGGTTATTGCTTAGGATATCAAAGAAAACTCGCATGCCAATTATCCCAACCTTTGAAGTACAAAGCTACAGTTGAAAGAAAAGTACTCTATGATAAGCCATTAAAACAACTGGAGAGAGAGAGAAAGTGGAAAAAATATTTTTTCCACTTTTCTTATTTGTTATTGGATTCGACCACTTGCATGAGCAAGCATAGTGTAAACTTTTCCGGTATCTGATATCAAGTACTTGCGAACTGAGTTGGAAGAGCCAGAACTGCGCGATATATCACGTAAGAGCTTTTCGAAATCTGTAACATATTGATTCACTGAACGTTTAAACCCAAAATCGCTCATATATTTTTTCTTAATCATTTCAAATATTTTTTGTCCATTTAAGGTATAAAGGCGTTCTGTTACGATGTTTTTTTGTCCACGTTGATAATGATCCCATAGCTCAACAATGGCATTGTGATTAATAGCTTGCACTATACCAGAAGCTAATGAATTAAGAGAGCAGTTTGCAGGAGATGGTTTTGTTTGCACTGATGTTAAAACATCATCACTAGGGGGAGCATCATAAAATGTTTCTTCACGTGAAGCTCTTTCTAAGAGATTTGATACCCATTTATTTGGTCTTTTTTTGCTTTGATCTTGTTGCAAGATAGGCTTAGGTGGCACAATCTTTTTAACAGACTCAGTGGAACTGTCACTTTTTTGATTAAATATTGATGATGTAGGAAATGCTGATATTAGCTGTTTTTGTACGCTCTTTTGATCATTTTGTATAACACTGACTAAATCTTGTAACGCTGTAATCTGTTCATTCAAAGCTGTGCGAATTGTTTGCGTTGTTTCTTTTGTTTTTTCTGGAAGTTTTTTTACATTTTCATTGATATCATTATTAATCTTTGAAAGCTCTAAACGAACTTCATCAGCGGAGCGACGTATATCTTCTGCTGCTTCTGAAAAACGCGTTGATGCTTCACTAACAAGCTTATTAAGTGATTGTTGGAATGAATTTGTAGAATTACGCGCATTCTTATCAGAGCGTTCAAGTGCTAAGTTGAAGATTTTTTCATAATGCCCAATCATTTGATTAATTTCATGAGACTTTGAAACAAGAGCATCGCTTAATACAGAAAGCGTATTATGTTTTTCTTCAAGTGTTGCACTAAGTGAATTTTCAGACTGTTCAAGAACATGAATAGTTTGGGAAAGTGTCTTTGCATGTTCACCAAAACTGCTCGTTATATGATTAATTTGTTCAAAGGTACTCTTTGAAAGTCCTTGCAGAATTTCAACATTAGTATTGAGCGCTTGATTTGAGGCTGACAAACGCTCTGCTACTTGGTCCGTGTTGCGGAAAAAATTATTCGTACTCTCATTAAACTGCCCATCAATATTTTGAACAGCCGATAATAAAACATTACTATTTTCGTGAAAATTGTGAATTGATTGATTCAACTGTGTTAAGATGGATGAGACATTATTAACAAGTTCTTCCTTCATAATCGTTATTGTTTGAAGTGTTTCAGAGTTGGCTTTGGTTAAGCTATTCACTAAAGATTCATTATGTGCATAAATTCTTTGTTCAGCATCTTGTGTGGAAAGAGAGAGTTGTTCACCGATATGCTGTGTTAAAGAATCAATTGATTCTGTCGTATTTTGCGCTGCTTGATTTAAGTGATTTGTAAGCTCTGTTATTTTTCCAACATGTTGTGAAATTTGTGTTGTTGTTTGATTTCCAGCATCTTCCAGACGGCTCGTGACATCAGAGAGCTGATATCCTAAATTATTTTTAAGATTTTGCATAGAGTGATGAAGAACATCACAGCGTTCATTAAGGACTTGCTCTATTGCTGTTGTTGATGTGTGAATAGTTTCATTCAATAATGCTTGTGCATTATGACTGGCTGTTGCGAAAGCTTCAACAGTATGCGCTGTTTGTTCAGACAGAACGGACAGAACTTTTTCACTGGTATCATAAACAGTTTTTTTGACATTTGATACAATGCGATTGCCTGATTCTGAGAGAATATTTTCTGCTTGTGCAGTAACATTTGTAACAGATGAAAGAATTTGTTCACTCGTAGAAGAAAGAATATCAGAAGCTTTTATAATCTTATTATGCAGGTTATCTGTAACTGTATTAACAGAGTCTTCTAAGGTTACACGCATATTGTCAACACTGCTTTCCAGCGCTTGTTGAATTATCTGACTTTGCTCATTATTAAGAATGAGAGACGTTTTTAACGTGTCAGAACGTTCCTCAATAACAGATGTTTGCATATCAATGGCTTCACAGATTTGGCTGAATTTTTCAGATAATGTTTCCTCTAGCGTTGTTGTTCTTTCAAAAATTTTGTGTGCACGATCTTCTAGATCTGTATCAAATGATTCCATACGTGTTTCAAGGGTTTCAAAGAAAACACCACTCGATTGAGAAAGAGTATTCTTTAAAATTTCGGCATGGTTTTCAAGGTTTCTGATATGATCTTGAACCGTTTCAGTAATGTTTTTATTATTGGCGACAATTGCACTCTCAACTAAATCTATTTGTTGTTTCAATGCAACATCGACACGTATATCACTTTTTGCAATGAGGTTATGGATTGTTTCCATGCGTTGTTCAAGTGTGCGTGCTTGATCGGCAAGAACTTCATTGAGAGAAAAACTATTAATTGCTAAAGAGTCGCGCAGAGCATCGGCACGGATATCAATATTTCTCGCCTGTGCTTCTAAAGCATCTTGGGTTGTATTGCAGCTTTGTACAATGACATCTTGTAGCTTTTCAGTGCATTGAATGATGTTTGTAATATGATTTTCAGCTTGTTTATCAACGACTTGAACATTATCAGCCAAAACTTTTTCAATATGAGAAGTATTTTGGGACAAAACATCAATTTGATTTCTTAATGTATCCGCAATTTTATTTTTCTCGTTATCGAGCATGTCTGCCATAAGAGCTCGTTGATCAGAAAGTTGTACTTTAAAATCTTGTGAACGTTCTTGTATGATATCAACAATGGCATTGTCGACATATTGAATTTCTTCTCTCAGACTTTCTTTACTTTTATCAATTGCAGAAAGAATGGCTTCACGTCCATTTGTAAATGCATGGGTAATGTCTGCTGTTTTTTCTTGGAGGTTCTCATTTATTTTCAAGACATGAGCTTCCAAGAAGTTACCAAGCTTTTCAGCATTATCCTCTAAAGCCTGACTGCGTTCTATAAAGGAATCAATGATGGAATCACTATGTTCTTTAAGAGAAAGATCAACAGTTGCTAAACGTTGTTCAAAGGCTCCAATTGCTTGCGAGGTTACGTTATCAAATTTAGAAGAGAGTTTATGTGCTTGGTCGTCGAGCTTTAAGATCTTCTCATCAAAATTCTGTAGAGATTGATTATTACGATCAATAAGAGCTTTATCCAAGGCTTTAAACTTTTCATCGACAGCGTGCAAAGTTTGATCTGTTACTGCTTGTATATGTGTTGCAATTTTAGCAACATGTACTTCCGCTTTTTCAGCTGTTTCATTAAAGGTTTTTTCTATTTGTTTTTCATTATGATCAAATCGTTTTGCAAAACCATCAAAGTTTTTTCCTAATTCATGAAAAAATTCCGTGTTTTTCTGCTGAATTTGTGTTGTTGTTTTGTTAAATTTTTCAACAAGTTGATTTGTTACGCCATCACCGGCATAGGAAAGTTTTTCAACAAGGTCTTCACCTTGTTTTTGTAAAGTTTGAGAAAGGGTTTGTGCAAGCTTTTCAACATTGGTCACAATGTTAGAGGTAACCAAACCAAATTCATCACTCAGTTGTTCTTGGGTTCCTTTAATTGTTGATTGTACGCGATCTGCGTGATTCAAAATGGCTATGCGTTCATTACTCAATTCTTTGATTAATGTGTGAATGCGTGATTCATTCTCAGCATAGGCTTGTTCTAGATTGTGAACTTCACCTTGTATGATTGCCTCAAGTTCAACAGCACGTCCGAGGGTACGTTCAATACCTTCGTTCATTGCCGCTACTTCTTCACGAATGGTTTGCCCTATAGCAATAGCTTGTTTTTCAGATAGATGTTGTGGTTCACTAAGGCGCTGTGCAGCATTGGTCATAAGAAGCGCAATATTATGCAAGTCGTTTGAACGTTTTGTTAATTGAGCAACGCCCCAAGATATAAGGATAGGAATTGCTGTTCCGGCTGCTACAGCAAGTCCTGTTGGGGATGTAACAAAAGTGCTGATATTGGATAAAGAGCTGAGTCCGGTAGGTGCGAGCTTATGCGCAATAAAAGCTCCTCCCGTTGCCCATAAAGCACTAAGCGCTGTTGTATACCAGTAGACTCGAGAGGAAGAACGCTGCTTGAATGGTCCAAAATTTACAGGGGTTGTTATATCATCATTTGCAGGAAGAAGTTTTGTAGGCAATAATGTATTATGAACAGTTCCACCTGAAATATCAGGTGAAGGTTTTGGAGCAAAAAGCTGTTCAACAACGGATTTATCAATAACAGCTTCATCATGAATATTAGAAACAAAAGTTGACGTACCGTTTTCAGCAAAAAATTCTTCTTCTGCCATTGCAATTTTTTGAATCAGATCATCAACATTAACAACATTTTCAGAATTATTGGATGATATCGTTTCAAATCCTGTGTCATCGAAATCAAAGTTCATAGCTTTTGTGAGGGCTTCTTCAACTTCAACTTCAAATGTTTGCAATTTGGTTCTGCGTGCCATACTCGCCTCGTACTCTTACAGCCGGAAAAGGGATACGTCCTCTTCCACATAATTTCTATATACTAGCTGTTAATTATTTAGAAAGGAATATGCTTAGGGAAAAATTTTAAAAACTTATCAAGATAAAGTTAACGCAGTTTCTTATACCCTGTTTAAAAATGTTATAAAATATAGTAAAAACAATTTATTATTTAAATCTAACAAAAACAAAAATACTGTTTACAACTTGGGTTTATAAAAAGCTTTATAAGCCGGCAGTCTTTGAAATAAGGACAATTTAATAGCAGTTATATATACAGTAAGGTGCGAACGCCTCTCTTTAATACCGATAATCGTTAATAAATGTTGTTGTCCGCTTACTTTTATTGATTCTAAACGAAGCAGTTTCATCATCACATATAGTCTGTAATAGCTTAGGACGTATAAAAGTATGCCTTTGAATTGTAAGCTCATAAAAAAGTAAACGTGGAAAAATTTTTAATTTAGTATAGCTTTTCGTAAGCTGTACTTTATTATTGCCTTAAAGAGCCGTTTTTTCTCTAATTTCAGTTGTTTGTTGCTGAATTTTGAAGCTTCTACGTTGACAATTGGATATTTTTCAGTCGATATGCATGCACGAATATTTTATGCAATCTAGATAAAGGTGTAAGAATAATGGCAGAGCGATCACAACACCTACAAGATGTGTTTTTAAATACGGTGCGTAAGCAAAAAATTTCCCTTACAATTTTTCTTGTCAATGGCGTTAAACTCACGGGTATTGTAACTTCATTTGATAATTTTTGTGTTCTTTTACGCCGAGATGGACACGCGCAATTGGTTTATAAGCATGCTATTTCTACGATTATGCCTGGGCAGCCTGTACAGATGTTTGAGGGTGAAAGTCCTGAGTAAACATATCATTTTAAGATAGACCTCTTATCCCATTTTAAAAGTACTTAGATTGCTATGATAAATGAAAATGAGAGATTAGGAGGGGTATTTGCGCAGAACACAGGACAGGTGCGCGCACTTGTTTTGATACCGTTTTTTCAAGAAAATAGAAGTGAAAGCTCTTTGAGAGAGTGTTCTGTATCTTCTCGTGTTAAAGAGTCATTAGGGTTAGCGCGTGCTATAGGGTTAGAAGTTGTTAATTATGAAACGATTAATATTGCAACGCCTCGCTCTGCGACTCTCTTTGGAAAAGGTAAAGTAGATGCGTTAACCTGTTATATAGATGAATATTCTATTGAGCTTGCGATTGTAGATCACTTTTTAACGCCAGTACAGCAGCGTAATTTAGAAAAATTATGGAATTGTAAAGTTATCGATAGAACGGCTTTGATTCTTGAAATTTTTGGGGATCGTGCACGAACAAAAGAAGGAGTTTTGCAAGTAGAGTTAGCGCGTTTGTCCTATCAAAAAGGGAGGCTTGTGCGTAGTTGGACACACTTGGAAAGGCAACGGGGGGGGCGTGGCTTCCTAGGTGGACCTGGTGAGACGCAAATTGAAGCAGATAGGCGTCTTTTACAAGAGAAAATTATTCGTATTCGCCGCGAATTAGAAACGGTTATTAAAACACGTGCACTTCATAGAGCAAAAAGGAAAAAAACATCTTATCCTGTTGTGGCACTGGTAGGATATACGAATACAGGAAAGTCAACTCTCTTTAACCGTTTAAGCGGTGCAGATGTTTTAGCAAAGAATATGTTATTTGCAACGCTTGATCCGACTTTGCGCAAAGTTGTTCTTCCCCATGGAAAAACTATTCTTTTGTCTGATACTGTAGGGTTTATTTCTAATTTGCCAACAAATTTGATTGCAGCTTTTAGAGCAACCCTTGAAGAAGTGGTTGAAGCGGATCTCATTCTTCATGTAAGAGATATGTCAGATCTTGATCATCGAGCACATGCTCAAGATGTTTTAGAAGTGCTTTCAAGTCTTGATATCGATATTGATGATATGGAGCATATCATAGAAGTTTGGAACAAGATTGATATGTTGGATGGGCAAGCATTGAGTGTTTTACAAACAAGCGCAAAAACACGATTAAATCCTGCTCTCATGGTATCAGCACTTAAAGGGGATGGACTTGATCAATTATTAAGAGCTATTGAAATGCGAATTTTTGGAGAGGTGCAAAGCATTGAATATCTTTTACAGCCTCATGAAATGTCGCTTATCGATTGGTTTTATGAAAACTCTGCGGAAATAGTGCAAGAAGGACATGATGATGGGTCTATTACCATTAGAGCCGTTATTACTTCTGAAGCAAAAAAGCAATTAGAGAATATCAAAAAAAATATGAATTAAGTTCTTTAAAGCTATTGTCGAACATTTATGCTTAAATTTTATGTTTTTCTTATCTCAAAATAATATGACAGCAAATTAAGAGGATAGTTACTACTTTCTCTTAATAAAACAATATGAAGAAGTATTTTGCTGGTTAAAATAAAGATGAGTCTTAAGTGTAATAAAAGACTATTCGTACGTACCGTATGGCGAAGCATTTTGATTGTTTTGCTATTACAAATGCTATGTGTATCTTTGATTTGGTTGTATTATTTTGTCCAGCTCCGTGGTTACCAAGCAACTTTAGTATTTTCATTATCTGATTCTGTAGGAAAACCATTACCAATTAAAAAGCAAGACGATGTTATCGCTTTTTTGTTTTCACAGCCTATGTTCTTCAATGATTCGAATTTTTCTTTAAGTGCTTCTTATAAGAAAAAAAATCATGAAAATATCCATTTATCGCGTCATGGTGATTTTATCGATCTTACTTTTGAAGCCGAGACACTTGAAGCAGCTCAACGTGGGTTGGAAATTTGGTTTTCCGCATTTTCACAAGCAATCATAAAACAGAAACAATTTTTGTTAAATGATAAATTAGAAGACAAACAATATGATAATACTGCAATCGTTAATATCGTGCAGGAATTTCGTAAATCTGTTGATTCTTTTATTCAGCATGGTGTAAAACAAACAGAGCTTCATGATCTTTCGATGCAATTAACGCAAGCAACTTTAAAGCGTATTCATTTAACAAGTTTGAATTCAACAATTAATATGATGCGTGAAAATGGGCAGTCTTTACTGTCTTTATCGTTTATTGCAGGCAATTCAGCAATTGTTTCTCTGGAATCTAAACGTGACCTCTTGGAAACACAAAGAGCACATATGGCTGCGCAACTGGGGTGGACACATCCTCAAATTAAAGCGATGACTGCAGAATTAGAGACAGTTTCTCATCAATTAAAAAATAAAATTTTACAAATCGTTTATCAAGTTCATTCAGATGAGGCTATTGCAACGGAGTTAGAAAAACAGCTCAAAAAAAGAATGAACTTTTTTGTAAAAGATCAATCCCAATCTTTGAATGAAATATTTAACGAGTTTGAAAATAAAATAAAAGCAGCAGTCGATGCACAAAATGAAGCGATGAGCAAGTCTGCTCAACGAAGAGAAAAAATTATTGATTCATATCGGAGATTGAGTGATGATCCTCTTCTCTTACAAAATACAAATATCCACGTGGTTATGCCAACAACGTTAGCACCAATTTCTTTTATGGCTCTTTATGGAAAAAATATTCTTGTGAGTGCATTGGCCAGCTTCCTTACTCTTTTGCTAGGAATATTGTTATTTTATCCGTGCTTTAAAAGCAAAAAAGACCAACTCTCAGAAGAGGATTTGAGATCAAAAGAAAATGCTCTTAAGAAGAATGAGAGTATTTTAGTCTCTCAAGAAATGAAAAATTTTGAAGCTTTTATTACGATAGAGGGATTATCTGATGTTTTGAAATGGCGTGCTTCAACCATTGTTTCAATCATTGGACCAGAGGCTGCACGGACAGCGGCAAAGCTTTCACTTCATCTCACAAAAGAGAATAAAACAATTTTGTTGGTCGATATTTCTGGTCAACAAATAGAGAAAGTCATTGGCCCACATCGCGGACTGAGTGATATTTTAACAGGCAATGCCAAGTTGCATGATGTTATTTACCGTGATTATGATACGGGGGTTGATATTCTTCCTCAGGGGTTAACAAGTGCTATTTCTGCACAAGATTTTTCAAATGACATTTCTCATATATTACAAGAATTTAAAAAAGAATATGATTTTATCATCCTAGAGATGGCAAGTGAACCAAAATATGGATTTGAGCAATTTGCAGAGCTAACAGACTATTATATTTGTAATATTGTTCTTAATGAACAAGAATGGATGATGCGGATGGTAGACAGCTTTCCAAAGACTGTTTATCGCATTGTTGCATCATAAGCTTCGTAAAAAAAGAAATATGTATCGCATGTTATAGTGGTATGCTTGTTTTTTGCTAAAGTTGTAGTACATACTAAAATAGACAAAGAGTTAATGTTTAAATTTTAAAATGCATTTTAGTTGGAGAGAAGCGTGGGGCAATCAGAGATGGCAGTAAAGAGATTAAACAATAGCATTTTAACACCTGTGCAAAAGAAAAATAGAAAACAAATACAGGTGTGGCTTTACTCTATTTTATTGCTTTGTTTGGCAATTGTCTTAGTGGGTGGCGCTACTCGTTTGACGGGATCAGGATTATCTATAACGGAATGGAAGCCAATACATGGCGTTATTCCACCGATTGGTGCGGATCAATGGCAAGAGGAATTTTTAAAATATCAACAGATAGCACAGTATAAGCTGCTTAATCCTGATATGACTTTAAGTGCTTTTAAGGTCATTTTTTGGTGGGAATGGGCGCATCGTTTTCTTGGGCGTCTTGTTGGTCTTGTTGCTTTATTGGGGCTCATTTGGTTTTGGGCGACTAAGCGTGTTGAAAAAAATATCTTACTTCCGCTTATTGTCGTGCCTATTCTTATCGCCTTTCAAGGCTTTATTGGTTGGTGGATGGTTGCTTCAGGGATTGGGCAAAGTAATTTAACAAGTGTGAGCCAATATCGTTTGGCATTTCATCTTATAACGGCATGTTTTGTTATTGTTTTTGTTACTTATTTATCTCGAGGACTTGCAGAATACTCAGAAAAGCCAGCAAATCAAAAGGTGCAATATTTTGCGGCTTGGCTTGTTATTCTCGTCTTGATAGAGATTTATTTCGGAGCTTTGGTTGCAGGGCTTCATGCTGGAAAAGTCTATAATACATGGCCGCTTATGGATGGGCAGATTATTCCTGATGGATTGTTGCAGCATCGTCCTGTTTGGCTCAATTTATTCGAAAATTCCTTAATGGTTCAATTTATTCATCGGTTTTTTTCTTATTTTTTATTTATTATCTCAGTTGTTCATGCTTTCTATGTACAAAAAAATGTTCCACATTCAACCCATTCTCGTCGTGCATTTCTTATCTGTGTTATGATTATTATCCAAGCACTCTTGGGTATCTTAACACTGTTACATGAGGTTCCGATAAGTTTAGGGCTCATTCATCAAAGTATGGCACTAGCAGTGTTATGTTTTGCGGTTGCGCACTGGCGAGCAACAAAAGGGGCATATCGCGTTGTTGAATAGTTGAATAAAAGTTTGTGTTTAAGGAGGTTTAGTCGCTTGAAAGCATTAAATCGAGGTTTTGTATAGCCGCAGCTGATGCGCCTTTTCCTAAATTATCGAATATGGCGCTGAGATTAAAAATACCTTCACGATCATTTCCAAATACGAACAGTTTCATATCATCTTTATTGGCTAAACACTCTGGATTAAGTCTTTGAAGTGAAGCAGTTTCTTCTTGTGATGCAACTAAAATGGTATTTTGTCCATCGTAATGGTTTGCGAGAATTTCGCGCAAATCAGAACAGTTTGCTGATTTTGTGAATAAATGGCGATGCAGAGGAAGATTCACAATCATTCCCTGAGAAAAACGACCCACACTTGGTATAAAAAGTGGGGTTTGATTGATTTGTCCATAGATTTTGATTTCTGGCACATGTTTGTGTTCAAGATTAAGACCATAGATAAAATAATTGTCCTGAATATTTTGTTGAGATTGATTTTCCATTTGTAAAATCAACTGTTTCCCACCACCGGTATAGCCGGAGATTGCATTAATCGAGATGGGATAATAGGCGTCTAGTAGTCCTGCTTCACGGAGGGGGCGAATCAAACTAATGGCCCCGGTAGGGTAGCATCCGGGATTGGTTACATAATGTGCAGCTTGGATGCGCTTTCTTTGTCCTGCTGTCATTTCAGGAAAACCGTAAACCCAGTCTGGTGCAACACGGTGGGCTGTCGAGCTATCAATAATCCTAATGTTTTTATTTTTTTTAAGCCAATGAACTGTTTCGCGTGCAGCATCATCTGGAAGACACAAAATAGCAATATCGGCTTGATTAAGATAGTCTTGTCGCAGATGAACATTATGGCGATCTTTATGAGCAAGAGAGAGTAGTTTTAAATCTGTACGCCTTTCTAAGCGTTTTTGTATTTGTAGTCCGGTTGTGCCATGTTCACCATCAATAAAAACTTTGGTTAGCATTCTTATTTGCCTTCGTATTAACTTTGCCTATTATATTCAGCTTTTCACATTATAAATTATTTCTAATCATTAAATTATTGAATTTCTTTAGATTATAGATATTTTTTGTAAAAGGTGTAAACAAATTAAGAGTGTAAAAAAAAGAAATGTAATCTCATTTTTTACCATTCTTGAGAGGGAAGTTTTTCGCTGTTTTTATAACAAAGAATAAGATAAATATTTGCTTCATTATTTTTGAGTGTAAGTGGTTTAAAATGTTTGGTTTGCATGGTTTGCTGTGTTATCGTTTCTTGACTTTATTTTTTTATGTTAGGAATGTGTTTTATGACTCAGCAAGAAAATGACGCACAAAAGCGCTTTTTTAATGATAGTTTACAAACTGTTGATGGTGCAATTTTTGATGCAATTAGAGGGGAGTTTGAGCGTCAACAACATGAAATTGAACTGATTGCTTCAGAGAACATTGTTTCAAGAGCGGTTCTTGAAGCGCAGGGGTCTGTTTTAACTAATAAGTATGCAGAAGGTTATCCAAGAAACCGCTACTATGGTGGATGTCAATTTGTTGATGTCGTTGAAGATTTAGCCATTGAAAGGGCAAAACAGCTTTTCGGTGCTGCTTTTGCAAATGTACAGCCTAATTCTGGTAGCCAAATGAATCAAGCTGTCTTTTTAGCTTTACTGAAGCCTAATGACACATTTATGGGATTAGATTTAAATGCTGGTGGTCACCTTACGCATGGTTCATCTGTTAATATGTCAGGAAAATGGTTTGATGTTGTTTCCTATGGTGTACGTAGAGAAGATCAGATTATTGATATGGATGAAGTTGAGCAGCTGGCAAAAGAGCGTAAGCCCAAACTTATTATAGCGGGTGGTTCATCTTATCCACGGCTATGGGACTGGAAGCGATTCCGTGAAATTGCAGATGAGATTGGTGCTCATCTACTCGTTGATATGTCTCATATTGCTGGTCTTGTTGCTGGTGGCGTGCATCCTTCACCTGTTCCACATGCGCATATTGTAACAACAACAACACATAAGTCGCTTCGAGGTCCTCGTGGTGGTTTAATATTGACAAATGATGAGGCTTTATCCAAAAAAATTAATTCTGCAATTTTTCCTGGTCTTCAGGGTGGTCCTTTAATGCATGTGATTGCCGCAAAGGCTGTTGCGTTTGAGGAGGCTTTGCGTCCCTCTTTCAAGAGTTACAGTGCCAATGTTGTCGCTAATGCGAAAACTTTAGCAAAAACATTACAGAGTAATGGTTTTAATATTGTTTCTGGTGGTACAGATAATCATTTGTTGTTGGTTGATTTACGTTCCAAAAATCTAACAGGTAAACGTGCTGAATTGGCTTTGGGACGCGCTCATATTACCTGCAATAAAAATAGTATTCCTTTTGATTCTGAAACGCCATCTATAACATCGGGAATTCGTTTGGGATCACCTGCTACCACAACGCGTGGTTTTTTAGAAAAAGAGTTTATTCAAGTTGGTCATCTGATTTCAGAAGTTCTTGATGGTCTTCGGAGCGCAAAAAGTGATGAAGATAATCATGCTGTTGAAATGGCTGTTGAGAAAAAGGTAAAAGATATAACGAATCAATTTCCTCTTTACTCTTATCTTAGCACTCGTTAAGGATACAAAGGATGCGCTGTCCTTACTGCCAATATGAGGATACACAGGTTAAAGACTCACGTCCAGCAGAAGAGGGGGCAGTGATTCGCCGCCGCCGTGTGTGTTCCGTTTGTGGTGGTCGTTTTACAACTTTTGAACGTGTTCAGTTGCGCGAGCTCTTGGTTGCTAAAAAAAGTGGACGATGTGAACCCTTCGATCGTGATAAGTTAATGCGATCAGTTGATGTGGCTGTACGTAAGCGCAATATTGATCCTGATCATATTGAACGAGCAATTTCTGGCATTGTACGTCAGCTTGAAAGTTTGGGAGAACCAGAGATTTCTTCAGAAAAAATTGGACGTCTTGTGATGGAAGCATTGAAAAGAATTGATGATATTGCTTATATTCGTTTTGCTTCTGTGTATCGAGATTTTCGTAATGCAAGCGATTTTCACGATGTTATAGATGAATTGTCAAAGGGTATCGCGGATACAGAATCTCGTTTTGATGAATAAAAAAGTGCAAGATGAACGGTTTATGGCTGCAGCTATTCGTTTAGCAGAACGTCATGTCGGTCTTACAGGTGGGAATCCTTCTGTTGGTACGTTAATTGTGCAAAACGATAATGGTGCGGGAGCTTTTATTGTTGGCTATGGCGTAACAGCTATTCATGGGAGTCCTCATGCGGAAGTGCAAGCTTTACACATGGCAGGTTCTTTGGCTCAAGGAGCGACTGCTTACGTTACTTTAGAACCTTGTGCGCATTATGGAAAAACTTCGCCATGTGTGAATGCACTTATTGATTCAGGTGTTTCTCGAGTTGTTGTTGCGCTGACTGATTGTGACAAGCGTGTTGATGGTCATGGTATTGCTCTTTTACGAGCGGCGGGTATTGAAGTGGTTGAGGGCATTTTAGCTGAAGAGGCTTTTGAATCCTTATGGACGCATTGGTGCATAAGGAAGATACAACGCTGTGCGGTTACTTTTAAAATGGCAATTTCTGCCGATAATGGTGTTGGAAAAAGAGAGAAGGGCAGCGTAAAAATTAGTGGAACACTTTCTCATGCCCATACGCATATTCTACGTGCTCAAAATAATGCTATCCTCGTTGGTATTGGTACTATATTAGCAGATGATCCACAACTCAATTGCCGCTTGCCAGGGATGGAGATGCGCTCACCAATTCGTATTATTTTGGATGCAGATTTATCTATCCCCCTTGATGCAAAAGTTGTCCAAACAGCCATAAAAATTCCTACATGGGTTATTTGTGATGTGGATCTTTCAAAGAAAAGCAAAAAAAATGCATTGGAGCAATATGGTGTGTCTGTTTATTCGGTCGAGATGAACAATGGTTGTGTAGAACCCTTTGCTCTTTTACAGATGCTTTATAAACATGGGATTAATAGTGTTTTATTGGAAGGGGGCGTCAAGACAGGGGAAAAATTTTTGAATGCTGGTTGTGTTGATCATTTGATATGTTTTCATACCCCCATTGTTTTAGGCAAAAATCGTATTGAAGCCCCTCATTTTGGAAATTATCTCTCGCAGTTTCATGAGATTGAGACAAGAATGTTTGGAAATGACCGTTTTTATAAGTGGAGACGTAAGACATTATGTTCACAGGAATTATAACGGATATTGGTTGTGTTGAAGATGTTCAACCTTTAAAGCAGGGGATGCGTTTAAAGATTTCTACCGGCTATGCTATAGAAAGCTTAGCAATTGGCGCGTCAATTGCTTGTTCAGGAATTTGTCTGACAATTGTAGAACGAGGATTAAAACAAGAAGATTCCAATTGGTTTGTTGTCGAGGCGTGGGAAGAAACATTACGTTTAACGAATCTTGCACAATGGATAAAAGGAACTTTTGTTAATTTGGAACGTTCGCTTCGATTGGGTGATGAAATGGGAGGACATTTGGTTTCTGGTCATATTGATGGTTTGGCTGAAATCATTGATCAAAAAAATGAAGGGGATGCAATTCGTTTTTATTTAAAAGTTTCAAGACAATTTATGCCTTTCATTGTTAATAAGGGATCTATTGCTCTTAATGGGACATCTTTAACTGTTAATGGTGTTGAGGACTGTGTTTTTGATGTTCTTATTATTCGCCATACACTCGAAATGACAACGTGGGGACAAGCTAAAATTGGAGATCGGGTCAATTTGGAAATTGATCAACTTGCTCGTTATGCTGCAAAAATTTTAGCTTTAAAAAGAGAAGATGAATAAGCCAAAACTTTCTTGATCGTTTTCAGAATTTTATGCTTTATAACCCTGATTTTTTTGATTCGTTTTTTGTGGAATTCCATTATGATGAAAGAGATACGTAAAAAGCCTCACGTATTGATTGTTGAAGCACGTTTTTATGAGGGGATTTCTGATGCGCTTTTGAGAGGTGCAGTGAATACTTTGCAAAAAGCTGAAGCAAGTTATGATGTTGTAACGGTTCCTGGAGCATTAGAAATACCAAGTGCAATAGCTTTTGCTGAAAAAAATAAGATATCGTATGATGGTTATGTTGCTCTTGGTTGTGTTATTCGGGGTGAAACATATCACTTTGAAATTGTTGCTAATGATTCTTGTCGTGCATTGATGGATTTAACTGTTCATCAGCACTTGGCTATTGGAAATGGTATTTTGACTGTTGAAAATGAAGAACAAGCATGGGTGCGTGCAAAACTAGATGATAAAAATAAAGGTGGTTTTGCGGCTGAAGCTGCTTTATGTATGATCGCTCTAAAAAAGAGATTTGGAGATAATCGTTAAATATGGCTGATATAAAAAGCAGACATTTTCCGCGTTCAGCCAATAAACGTGGAGCAGCAAGACTCGCTGCAGTTCAAGCACTCTATCAAATGGATATCGTGGGTTCGGGGGTGTTGGAAACGGCAGCTGAGTATGAGGCTTATCGCTTGGGAAAAGATATTGATGGAGAGCAGTATCTTGAAGCTGATTTTCAATGGTTTTTGGCGATTATAACGGGTGTTGTAAAAGATCAAAAGCAGCTTGATCCTCTGCTTCATCAACAGCTTTCAGCAGAGTGGTCTCTTTCACGTCTTGATTCTATATTGCGAGCAATTTTACGAGCAGGTTTATGGGAGTTGATCAACCGTAAAGATGTCCCCGTTGCGGTTGTCATGAATGAATATGTTGACATAGCAAAGGCGTTTTTTGAAGGTGATGAACCAAAACTTGTTAATGCAGTTCTCGACAGTATGGCAAAAAAAGTTCGCCTCTAAGAGCTACAAATTCCCCTATTATTAGGTCTGATAGTATCAGACCTATAATATTGAAACGGTATGTAGACTATATGATTTAGTTATGGCGTGGCAAATTCGCAGGGCCTTTTATAATTTGAATTAAGAAAGGATGTTCTTTTGTTACAGTTGGCGTTGTTTGTGTAATAAAATCAAACACTTGACCGTCTTGTAATCCGTAATTTGCAACTTTTGCAACCTGATTATTTTTATTGAAGTAAATGGCTAAAACTTTGCGATCAATAATCTTTGTTTTCATAAACTGCATCCCACGATAACGTGTCTGTGAGATGTAATAAAAAACTTCATTATCATATTTTGTTTTTAATGAAGGGGTCCCTAAAGTTAAAAGAACTTGCTCTTGACTTGAGCCAATAGAGATAGAACTTAAAGCATTTTTATCAAGAACATAGCCCTCTCTATAAATTTGGCTCGAACCTGAAGAATCAAGAAGACTACACCCAGCAAGCATTCCTATGCTTGCTATTGATAGACCAATTAATAATTTACGTTTGATTAAGGCTATTATGTGAGGCATTTGAAACAATGATATCTCCTTTTTATACTGAGATGTAGGACAAGAAGGCAACCTCAAGTTTTTTCTAATTTTAACTTAATCTACCGTAGCTTACACTGAGTTTCCCTGTTATAAAGCAAATTATGCCATATAGAATTTCTTTAGAAAAGAAAAAAATGCATAAATACTTGAGATAAATAAAAACACAGTGCTTTATGCGTTTTTATGTTTGGGAGTTGTCAATGAATGTTCAAAATGTTCCTCAAATGACATTTGCTTTGGCTTATCCAATATCCGTACGTTCTCTACCTGCTAAAGGTATAAGGGTTCATCTTTGTGCAAATAAAAAAGAATGTACACATTTAGCCCAGAACCATAATTTAATTGAAGTAAAATCTTGTGAGGGAAAATTCCATATTTTCCCGTGGAAAAAACGCGGAGTGCGTATAAAAGGTCTATTGCAAGCGCGTATACTGCAGTTATGTGTTGTTACATTAGAACCATTAGAAAATATCCTTTGTGAAAATATTGAGGTTGTTTTTGTTCCTGAAGATTCAAATTTGATGAAGCCTAAAATATCAGAGGATACAGGAGAATTGTTTTTAGATGTGGAGGGGCTTGATACTCCTGAAGTGTTTTATGATGATAAAATTGATATTGGTGCAATCATGGAAGAGTTTTTTGAGTTGTCTATTAATCATTATCCACGTAAAGAGGGGATACAGATGAATATGGTTGAAAATTTAGAAGAAGCAGAGCAAAAATTCTCTCCATTTTCTGTTTTGAAAAATTGGAAGTGATTGTAAAAACATACAAAAAATATCTATTTGTATGCTAAACGGCATTTCTGCGGAGCGATATTTTCGCAAGATGTGCTGTGTGAGTGTTCAGGAGCCAAAAATCATAATATGTATTTAAAAATGAAAAGATGTGGGATATGCAAGCGTGATTAGAATTTCTGTGGATGTCATGGGCGGTGATTACGGTCCAGAAGCAGCTATTGCAGGAGCAGCAATTGTACAAAAATATTTATCAAATATTTATTTTCTGTTTTATGGAGTAGAGGAGGCTGTTCGTCCGGTTTTAAAAAAATATCCCTGTTTGGATTCTGTATCGCGCTTTTGCCCTACAGAAAGTTATACACGCATGGATGAAAAGCCAAGCCAAGCACTTCGTAATGGACGTGGTAAATCATCAATGTGGTACGCCATTGAAGCGGTAAAAAATGGTGAAGCTGATGCTTGCATTTCTGCTGGTAATACGGGTGCACTTATGGCCATGTCGTATTTTTGTTTGAAAATGCTTGCAGAGGCTGAGCGTCCTGGTATTGCTGGTATCTGGCCAACACTGCGCAGTGAGAGTATCGTTTTAGATATTGGAGCAACAATAGGTGCCTCGGCTAGTCAGTTGGTTGATTTGGCGGTTATGGGAGCGGGTATGTTTCGCGCTTTATATCACACTGAAAGACCAAGTGTTGGGCTTTTAAATGTGGGGGTGGAAGAGGTTAAAGGACTTTATGAAATAAAAAAAGCAGGAATGATATTGCGTGAAGTGCAATTAGAAGGATTGGAATATAAAGGATTTGTTGAGGGCAATGACATTGGAAAAGGAACGGTCGATGTTGTTGTGACAGAGGGGTTTTCTGGTAATATTGCTTTAAAAACCGCAGAAGGAACTGCGCGACAGATAGGGGAGATTTTAAACTCTGCACTGCGCAGTTCTTTTTTAACATCTCTTGGTTATTTTTTATCGCGGAGTGCTTTTCGTATACTGAAACATAAAATGGATCCCGATAGGGTGAATGGAGGAGTGCTTTTAGGTTTGAATGGTGTTGTTATAAAAAGTCATGGCAGTGCCAATGCTAATGGTTTTGCTTCTGCTATCCGCGTTGGTTATGAAATGGTTAATAATGGACTTTTAAAAAAAATAACGGCTGATTTACGGCGGTTTCATGAGAATAAAGAAACACTTCTTGACCAAGAAGATGAAGCGGTGATGAATGGAGAGTCCTTATGATAAGCTCTTATAATAGAAATGAAAAATTTGAAGAAAAGGTAAGAGCTGAATGATTCGCTCAATTATACGTGGTGTAGGAAGTGCTTTGCCAAAAAGAAGTTTATCAAATGATGAGATTGCAAAGTTTGTTGAAACGTCAGATTCATGGATTGTTCAGCGTACAGGAATACGCCAACGTTATATTGCCAGTGAAAATGAAACAACTGTTTCTTTAGGAGTTGAGGCTGCGCAAGCCGCCCTTATAAATGCTGGTCTTACAATAAAAGACATTGATTGTATTATTTTAGCAACGTCCACCCCGAATCGTACTTTTCCTGCTTCTGCTGTTGAAATTCAGCATGCTTTGGGAATGAGCCATGGATTTGCTTTTGATATTCAAGCTGTTTGTTCTGGTTTTATTTTTGCTTTAACAACAGGAGATTCTTATTTACGATGTGGAGCGGCTAAAAGAATTTTAGTTATTGGATCCGATACATTTTCTCGAATTTTAGATTGGGAAGATCGTACGACATGTGTTTTGTTTGGTGATGGTGCGGGTGCCGCTATTTTGGAAGCTCAAGAAATTGAGGGGACTATTGCTTTTGAGCGTGGTATATTGTCTGCAAAACTGCGCTCTAATGGTGCTTATATAGATAAGCTATATGTTGATGGTGGACCTTCAACAACACAAACGACAGGCTATTTGCGTATGGAAGGACGAGAAGTTTTTAAATATGCTGTTGGTATGATAACGGATGTGGTTGATGATTGTTTTGCAGCTGCAGGTATGGATTCTTCACAACTAGATTGGTTTGTACCTCATCAGGCTAATAAGCGCATTATTGAAGCATCTGCTAAAAAGTTGGGAATTTCACTAGATAAAGTTGTGATTACCGTTGATCAACATGGTAATACGTCTGCCGCATCAGTTCCGTTGGCTTTAACAACAGCTGTTTGCGATGGAAAAATAAAAGAAGGAGATCTTATCATGTTAGAAGCCATGGGAGGTGGATTTACATGGGGAGCAATTCTTATTCGTTGGTAAATTATGGCTACTTGACCATATTTCAAGAAAACGTATAAGTCATTTTGTAATTTTAAATATTTTAATAGGTGGTTATAATGACAAGTAAGACAGTAACGCGTGCAGATTTAGCGAGCGTAGTTTGTAAAAGAGTGGGCTTGTCACATACTGAATCAGCAGCTTTAGTCGAATTGGTTTTGGATGAGATTTGCAACTCACTTGTAAGAGGTGAAGCGGTTAAATTATCTTCTTTTGCAACTTTTCAGGTTCGCAGTAAAAATGAACGTGTTGGACGCAATCCAAAAACAGGTGTTGAAGCACCTATTCCGCCGCGACGTGTTGTGACGTTTAAGGCTGCCAATGTCCTTAAACAGAGAATTTTAGATTCGCATCGTGCAAAACAGAAAAAATGATATCTCATAAATAAATGCCATGGTATGTTTGGTATTTGTTAAAAAAATGTATAAAATAAGGGTCTTTGTTTTTTAGAAAAAGACTGTTGAGTAAGGTATCAATGATGGTCTTATTTTTGACTAATCTTGTTGAGAAATTGAGACAGAATGAGTCATTGTGAAGTAATTTATTTTGTTTTAAATAAGGTGTTGCAAAATGGATAAAAGCTCTGATGCTTTTCGCACAATTAGCGAAGTAGCGGAGTTATTGGAGCTTCCGCAGCATGTCTTAAGATTCTGGGAAACACGTTTTAGGCAGATTAAACCAATGAAACGTGGGGGAGGAAGGCGCTATTATCGTCCTGTCGATGTTGATTTGCTCAATGGTATTAAGCAGTTACTATATGATCAGGGTTATACGATAAAAGGTGTGCAACGCCTTTTGAAAGAAAATGGTGTTGCTTTTGTGACTGCATTTGGTAATGGTGATCTTGATGCTATGAATGTGGTCATAGAAAAGAAACATGCAGGACAAACTTCTGAAAATGCTAGTAATAAGCCTAAGAAATCTTCTTTTGGGCTTTTGAGTTTCATGAGGAATGAAGGAGAAACATCTGTCGGTTCTGTGAATCTTTACAAAGATAAAACTGATAAAGCATTGTTACAAGAGATTCTGTTTGAACTCATTGAATGTAAGCGTGTTCTTGATAGAGCACGATAATAATAATATTTTTTTATTTTATATGTGTTTTTTTAGCAAAACATGTGTTTTGAAATTGTTTTACAAATCAATATCTAGCGTCGAGCGTGGCAATGTGTTTCGTAGAGATTAGACGTTTTATGGTGTGCCCAGAGTTTTATACGTTCAACGAGTAGTAATGTATCGTATGTGTATATTTAACGAGTTTTTTTATTTGGTAAAATATGAAGAGGAGAAAGAATAAACGCTGAGTTTTGCCATTTTTCTTTGATTTGGCTTTATAAAAAGTTAAGGCAATGTCTCATCAGTGTAGATTGTAGGATGCCATTGGTTTACCAATTCATGTGCTTGTTTTAAAGAGATGTTTCTTAAGGCTCCTTAAGCTTATTTTACCATGATGCCTCGTGAATGATATAATGGCAAACCCGTTAAGTACTGCTATTTTTACATTTATAAAGAAGCAAGTCAGCATCATCATTATAGTTATAGCCGGTCCTCAATGATTGCAACAATCCTTAGCACTTTAGGCGGTTCATTGTGGGCATTTTAAAAGTCCTTTCTCAATAATTTTTATCCACACACTCATTCTGCTTGTTTCGTGCAAGCAAATGATTTTGATAGATTCAACATAAACATATTTAAAACGAGAGAAGCCTATGATATTCGAAACCTTATTTAATATGAATAACGATATATTACCATTATAAATCAATATCTTGTCTTTTTATAAGAGCTTATCTTACGAATAAGACATATCATTGTTCAGCTAATTTTACATATTTTTTATTAATAAATATAATCTTGTTTTCAGCCTTCTTGCTTGATGTTGCTATAATTATCGTAATGATCTATCCATGATAGTAGCAGCATCTTTTCATTATAAAAGTAAAAGATTAATGTTATTATTAATATTCAATTGTCTATGTTGTTTGCATTTAAACAGCTCATAGCTTACATTCAACTTTTTCACCAAACCACCTTGTAGAGAGAGCACGTAATTCTTTCTGGTGATAGGTCGTTGTGCATGAAACAAAAACACACTACAATATCAAATCATTTCATTTTGTACAAAAATTGAAGATTTATAGTAAAAAAATTAACGTATTACCATCTTCTGTGATATTATGCATTTATTACACGTTGCAAATCTGGAGGTGTTGCCTCATTTGAGAGTTGTTTAATTGCATCTTCTACAGATAAAAGGGTTTGATTTGTACTTCCTAAGCGGCGCATATTTACGCTGTTTGTTTCGGCTTCACGTTTGCCACATACCAAAATTACGGGGACTTTTTGTAAAGAATGTTCTCGTATTTTATAGTTAATTTTTTCATTGCGGAGATCTATTGTTGCGGAAAGCCCAATAGCTTTAAGTTTTGCTGTTATTTTTTTGGCATATTCATTTGCTTCGGATGTAATTGTTGCAACAACAATTTGTTCAGGAGAAAGCCAAAGTGGCATATGTCCAGCAAAATTTTCGATTAATATACCAAGAAAACGCTCCATTGATCCAAAAATAGCACGGTGGATCATAACAGGTTGACGTTTTTCTGAATCTTTATCAATATAGAATGCACCAAAACGTTCAGGAAGATTAAAGTCTATTTGTGTTGTTCCACATTGCCATTCACGACCGATAGCATCCTTTAATGTATATTCAAATTTTGGACCATAAAATGCTCCTTCACCCGGAAGGATGCTTGTTTTGATTTGTCCTGCAAATTTTGTTTCAATCGTTTTAAGGACAGATTCCATGATACTTTCTGCATGATCCCATAATGCATCAGATCCAACTCGTTTTTCTGGACGTGTTGAAAGCTTAAGACTAATTTCTTTAAAACCAAAATCAGCATAAGTTGATAAAATAAGATCATTAATACTGAGACATTCATCGGCTAATTGTTCATCAGTACAAAAAATATGCGCATCATCTTGTGTAAAACCACGCACACGCATAAGACCATGTAAAGAGCCTGAAGGCTCATAACGATGAACAAGTCCAAATTCAGCAAGTCTAATAGGCAAATCACGATAAGATTTTAAACCATGTTTAAAAATTTGAACATGACCAGGGCAATTCATTGGTTTAAGGGCATAAACATTCCCATGATCTGAATCTTCTGCTGCTGGAATTACTTTGAACATATTCTCCTTATACCAGCCCCAATGACCAGATATTTCCCAGAGTGACCTATCGAGAACTTGTGGTGCATTAACTTCAGCATATTGATGATCATCAAGGCGTCTACGCATATAGCTGATTAAATTTTGGAACATTTTCCAACCTTTTTTGTGCCAAAAAATCATTCCTGGCCCTTCTTCTTGAAAGTGAAATAAGTCCATCTCACGTCCCAAGCGGCGATGATCACGTTTTTCAGCTTCTTCTAGCATATGGAGGTAGGCTTTTAAGTCATTTTCATTTGCAAATGCTGTTCCATAAATTCTCGTGAGCATTGGATTATTGGCATCGCCACGCCAATAAGCTCCTGCAACTTTCATTAATTTGAAAGCATTCCCAATTTGCCCTGTAGATTGCATGTGCGGTCCGCGACAAAGATCAAACCACTCCCCTTGATAATAAACTTTTAAATCTTGATTTTCAGGAATGCTATCAATAAGTTCAACTTTATAAAATTCCTTTTTCTCAGAAAAAATTTTTCTCGCTTTTTCACGAGACCAAATTTCTTTTCTAATAGGTTTATTGCGTTGGATAATTTCACGCATTTTCTTTTCAATAATAGTGAGATCATCTAATGTAAAAGGTTGTTGGCGTGCAAAATCATAATAGAATCCATTCTCAATAACAGGACCTATTGTTACTTGCGTTTCAGGAAAGAGTTCTTGTACTGCTTCAGCAAGGACATGGGCGCAATCATGCCTTATGAGCTCAAGAGCGCGTGAATCTTCTCGGGTAATAATCTCTACTTGACCAGATTGTCCCAATGGATCCGATAAGTCTCGCGTGATACCATCAAGACTATAGGCGACTGCTTTTTTTGCAAGTGATTTAGAAATAGATTCTGCTAATTCCAAGCCTGTCATTTCGGCGGGGTAATTACGTTTTGAACCATCGGGAAAAAAAAGAGAAATAGAGCAAGACATAAAAACACCCTTTTAATCCAATTCCGCTAACGATTGCGGATGGTTTCGTGAAAATTGAGTAAAAAGCTTATAGACTGATTTTTTATCAATACATATGAAAAAAGAAAAGGATTATTTGTTGTGTTTGTCAGAAATTTTCCAGTAACGCCAAGGTTTATAAAAACAGCAAGAATTTCCAAGCGAAATAGGTACTGGATCAAAGCCATCTGTTCCAAAGGGCCCACAACGCATGATACGAAAGAGTCCCATCCATGCACCAGCCCAAAGCCCATGGCGTGCAATCGCTTCATATATATATTCTGAACAAGTCGGGGCATGGCGACACTGATTGCCTATAAGGCTCGAAAGTGTTATTTGATAGAAACGTATTAAGAAAATTCCCAATAATCGTCCGGGTGTTTTTTGCCAAGTGCCTGTGTAATTTCGAGTCAATTTTTTTTGTTGAGATTGTGATTTGAACATTTATTTTTCTTCAATTTGTTGAATGCAATCTATCGTTGCATCAAAGGGTAGTAGTGTTGCTGTATGGCGCACTTTATAGTCTTTAATGGGCTGTAAGCAAGAAAAATCCTCAAATGGAGCTTGAGGAGAAGGACCATTTTGCGTTAGCATTTTGTAGATAACTTCACGCAATATTTTAAGATCTTGTGTTGTTTGTCCGATGATATGAGATGCTAAAAGTGAAGCCGAAGCTTGCCCTAGCACACATGCATGTATTTCGTGAGCAAAATCCGTAATAATACCATTTTCCACTTTTAAATCTACAGTGATTGTCGAGCCACAAAGATGTGCATGTTTTCTTGATGTTGCATCAGGATTATTAAGACGCCCAATTTTGCCTATATGTGCAGCATATTTAAGTATTTTATCATTATAGATATTATCAATCATGCACTATTGCCTGAAATTTTAAGAGTCGTGATTGTTTAAACTTTTAATTCGCTTATATAGAGATTATACAAAATGAAATAGGTATGGAGCAAATGCTTTGTATAGAGTAAGCTTGGAGTTTTTGAATGCGTAATGTTGTTAAAGAAGACGCAAATTTATCTGAAGAAAAGCGTCCGAGTATTGAAGAGGTGGAAGAAGCGATTCGTACATTACTCTTATGGATAGGGGAAAATCCAAATAGAGAAGGGCTTTTAGATACTCCAAAACGTATAGCCAAGGCATATCGCGAGCTTTTTAATGGTTATAGTCAATCTGTTAAAGAAACCTTAGGTACAGTTTTTGAAGAGGTTTCAGGATATAATGAATCCGTAATCGTAAAGAATATACCTTTTTATTCACACTGTGAGCATCATATGATCCCAATTATTGGGAAAGCACATATAGCATATCTTCCTAATGAGAAAATTGTTGGTCTTTCAAAAATTGTACGTGTTGTAGATATTTTTTCTCGTCGTTTACAAACTCAAGAAGCTATGACAGCGCAAGTGGCTCACGCGTTAAAAACGTATCTGAAGCCTCATGGTTTAGCAGTATTGATTGAGGCTGAGCACATGTGTATGGCTATGAGAGGAATCCAAAAACAGGGCTCTACAACAATTACAAAAAACTTTCATGGTTATTATGAAAAAGATCAAGCGGCACAAACACATTTTATGATGATGGTTCAAAGGTCATAGTAGAGCCCATATTTCTCGTAATCTCTATTAAGTTATAAGTCGTCTGAATAAAATAAATTATGAGAAAAAGAAAATTGGCTTGTACCTTTCTTTATGATTTGTTAAAGGCTAAAAACCAAGGTTTTTTCTTTCCACGTGCGGTCGTGGCGGAATTGGTAGACGCGCAGCGTTGAGGTCGCTGTGGGGCAACCCGTGGAAGTTCGAGTCTTCTCGACCGCACCAGTTAGCAGTGAGTCTCTCTATAATGAGATGAAGTTATGTTAGAGAGAGGGGATTTATACGTATTATAGAAAAATCTTTTTTGTATGTTATTTGTTGGTGTGTTTCTAAGAATGTTTCGTTTTTTATTACTTTATCTATGCATTTGAAATGTTATATTTTTATAAGGTGGGGTGAAATTGCAGTGAGAAGTATAATGATTCTGAGATATTTAACACTTCTTATTTGTGTTTCTTTATTGCCAGCATGTAGTGATTCACGTGCTGTACTTTGGCATGGGGTGCATGCAACACCTTCTATGACTGCCGTAGAAAGGGAAGTTGGAGGGAAACCAGTTTCTCCAAAAGCCATCGTTCCAGTGTATGTTGCAACAAGTCGTATGATGCAAAATAATTACGCTCAACCTTATGGTGCAGAGCGATCAAATAAAGTTCATTATAATCGCGTTGACGTAGGAATTCCTCAGCAACATGTAAAGGGAGTTGTTGAAATAAATGCGTATAAACCTACACATGATAAGTATTTTGCAGCAGTAGCATTGCAAAAATACGATAATAAAGAACAGTTTAAACAGCAATTAAATGCTGCTTTAGCAAAAAAGCCAAAAGGAAAAAGAGAAATTTTTCTTTTTATCCATGGGTATAATAATAATTTTGCAGATGGTACATTTCGTACAGCACAGTTTACACACGATTATTCTTTAAATGTTGTCGCTGTGCATTATTCTTGGCCTTCTGCCGGATCTGTTCCTCTTTATATTTATGATCGTGATAGTGCTAATTTTGCCCGTGACGGATTGATAGAGCTTTTAACGCTTATTAGTGAAACCAATGCTGATCAAATTTCGGTTATTGCACATTCTATGGGCAATTTTGTTATAATGGAAGCATTTAGAACATTAGCTTTACAGGGAAAATATAGGCCTATTCGTCGTATTACAAGTTTATTAATGGCTGCACCCGATATTGATGTTGATGTATTTGAGCGCCAACTTAATGATATAAAAAAACTCCCGCAGCCAACAGCTATTTTAGTATCCAGAACGGATAAAGCTCTCGCGGTTTCAGGACGTCTTACGGGTGGACATCATCGTGTGGGCGATGGCTCAGATATTGAAATGTTGCGTAAAAATGGAATAGCTGTTCTTGATTTCTCTCATGTGGATGGGGGAGCACACAATGTCTTTGCATCTTCACCAACGTTGATGGCTCTTTCTCGAGAAGGTTCTTTGGCTTCCACAATTATGCAAGGTACAGAATTGTCACCTAGTCAAGCCCTTCTTGCTGATGGTAGTAGTGTGTTGGAGAAAACAACACATCTTATCCTTTATACACCTGTACGTTTTCTCTCTCCACGGATTCCACGTTGATAGTGAAAAGAGAGAAGGAGCTCCATCAAATAATGTATTGGAGGTAATGTTTTTTAGCACTTTCTTTAGAATGGTTTTGTAAAATGAAAAATAAATAGCGGGATGAATGTAAAAAACAGTCATTAGGTGAGTTTGTGATGATCACACGGAAACGCTATGTTAATACGCCTACAGTTGTTGATTATTTATCTCATTCCGCAATTAAGTTGTTAGACATTCATGCTATGCTTGTGAAGGTGAGAAAAGGTGATATGGGGGAAAAACCAAATTTATTGCGTCAAATTGATTCTACAAAAAAACAGTTAGATGAGATAAGCCATGCTCTTATTTTAGAATATCGTAAACGCCAAGAAAATGAGCGTTTTTTAAAACAAATTCTGCTATCCATTTCTGATCAACTTTTTGCACTTAATAATGGTTTTAAGGAAACAGGGCGTCTTTTTTTTCAAGAAGTTAGAATACTTCAATCTCAGATGCAATGTTTATATGAGGGAAAGGAGAGGTTGCATTTGTTGAATAGCCAAGAATCTTTTTGTTCTCCGTCAAAGATTGATGAGGTCATTAAACAGTTACAAAAAGCACGAGAAAAGCTTATTCTTGAAAGCCCACATCTCTTTGAAAAAAGCACAAAAGCTAAACAATAAAAGTTCTTTAGTTGAGCAGATAGATAATTTGAATTTTACAGCAAACAACGCTGTTAGATAGAAGGCTATAACCTTTTTAAAGAAAAGAATTTGCTTTAAAAAATGAAACACATGTATTTTATAATCACACTCTTTATCGCATTAAAGCTTTAGAAGACTTTGGTTATATCTTTGCTAAAGTTAAGGCTGATGAATCAGGTGGCTTTATTGAAGAAAATGTTTGTGAAAAGAATTTACAAAAAACTTTCTGATTCTTTTAATAATAGCTCGCCGGATAATTTTGCCAATGTTATGAAGTTGTTAGTATATTCATTAGAAACTTAAACTTTAATATTTTCCTTGGTATAAATTAGCTGAATTTAAAGCATTAAAAAAGAAGTTTGATAAAAATAACATGTTTTGTAAATTCACGTTCATCTCTACCTTCTCTTGGATTTAAAAACACTCGGAAAATGAATAAGCTACACGTAATTAAAAAATATATGGTACCCCCAGAGGGTGGAGCGGGCTTTTGCAACAAGATTCAAGTTATGTAAATATGTGCAAGAGCTATTGATGCAGATAATTTTTTATGTTCCAATAAAAAATTAAGTATTAAAGAAAAAATCTCAAATCAGAAATTAAAGGTGATCTAAGAGGTGGACGAGAGGGGCGTTAAGTGAGGGCTATTCATTGGTTATCAGCATCATTCGTCAAGTCATCTTCACAGGGTAAATTATTGAGATGGGGCAGGGCTATGGTTGAATGTTCGAAAAGACAATACACGCTCTTGGTTTTTTCGCTATACGCACCACAATAAGCGCCGTGAAATGGGACTTGGTCCTGTTACGAAACTCTATTTAAAAAATTAGATGCCATACCAGCCGATCAAGAAGCGGCTGCTTTAATACGCTTACAGATTGAAAATTGTTGTGCGCCTGACATTGCAGTGTTGCGTTTTGCTTGTGTGGATGATTTAAAAAATCAATCGGATTATCAACGAAGTCAAGCTGCTTTTAATTGGTGTGAGGGGCGCTTAAAACCTCTTCATATTGGGCTTGACCGACGGCGCCAACATGTTTTTGGTGTTGATCTTGCCAGATCGGGCGATGCGACGTCGATTGTGGTGATGGAAGTGGGACAAGATATTGGTGCGCCATGTTCGGTTTATGGTGGAATTGCGCAATACGCCGTTTGACCAACAAAGAGAAATTTTATTTTATGTGGTGAATAGTTTGCCGCGTTTGTTGGGGGGCGCTTTGGATGCACGGGGCAATGGGGCTTATTTAGCCGAAAAGATGGCGCAGCATTATGGGGGGGGGCTTGTGAAGGAAGTACAATTGTCGCAAAGTTGGTATGGCAAAGAAATGCCGGCTTATTTAGAAGCTTTTGGGGATGGGCTAAACAAAGCCTTTCCAATTTTTGGCAATGGTTGAAGAGTTTTTTTGCCCGCGAAAAGCATCTCTGAGGGTGCCAAGGCTGGTATGGAACAAGCTGGGGAAGATTTAGCAAGTTGGATTGTCGATGGTTTTATGGGCACCATCTCACAATTGACGGATTTTTGTAAATCTTTGCCCTATCGCATTAAGGGGTGGATTGGTTCCATTGATGTAAGAGAGTTTTTGCCAAGTTTTTTGGGGGGTAAAACAGCCATTCAGCCCATACCACAATTTGCGGGGGCTTCTCCTGTAAATTCATTTGCGAGAGAGCAAAGAGACAAAGACCGTTCCCCCATCACACACAATCAAAATGTCACAGTGCATGTTAATGGGGCGCGTGAACCCATGGCCACTGGTCGTGCGGTTGCCCATGCTTTGCAACGGGCACGCGCTAATGCCCTGCATGGCGGGACAGAATGAGGGGAGGGAGCCTATGAGAGATCCTTTGATGATGTTAGGACCGCATCAATTTTATGTGGATTGGCTGAATTTCTAATCCTTTGAAGAAGAGTTTTCTGCCTCATGGGTTTGTATGGAGCGTTTTGGCAGGTCCCCCAGTTTGCAATTTACCGGCTATGGCAATAATCCCAAAACCATTCATGGGGTTTGGTTTCCAGAAGAATTTGGTGATCGTGTAGCCATTGATGCTATCACTACAACTATTCGAAGAGCAAAGCCGGTCCAGATGCTTCGTTGGATTAATGATACCACCTATAGTGTTCTTCTTCATGGACCCGTGGTGATCACCACGATCAATAAAGACCACGACTATATTAGCTGCTCTGGTCAATCCCAGCGCATCCGCTATTCCATTACGCTCTTACCCTTTTTCAATGGCGGAAAACCACAAGGACAATACCAAGAGGGACAAATCCAGGTGGGACAAATTCTATGAAGATACCAGAAAAGCATGTTGTTGTAGAGCTAGAGGATATGAGTCTCGATCTTATCTGCTTTCACCATGCCATGGCAGTGTTCAGAGACCGCATCCAAGTTGGGGCACTAAACGGTTATTTAGAAGCCACACTGGAAGCCAATCCAGAGATTGCCAAATATGGTGTGTTTTTACCGCGGGGCTTAAAGGTCATTTTGCCTGAATTTGTGTTTTCTAATCCTCAAAGCATGGTGAAGCGGTTATGGGATTAATGCGTACACACCCTTTTATTGCGGTCAAGGTGGGAGACAAACCTGTTCATGAGGTTTTTTACCAGCGTCTTTTAACCGCAACGATTACGGACCATGCCGGGAATGAAGCCGATACATTTGAAGCAGAGTTTGACGATAGTGGCAATGATTTAGAGGTTCCCTCAAGCAATAGTGCGCTACAGGTGATCTTTGGCTATGAGAACAGCATCAGTGCATTTATGGGGTGTTTTGTTGTCGAATCGGTTGTAAGTTGTGGTGGCAGTGATGGAGAGATTTTGCGCCTTTGTGGCAAAAGCGCCTCGATGCGTAAAGAGCTCAAAGAACAGGTGAGTGAACATTTTGATCACAAAACTGTTGGTGAGATTGTTGAGACACTTGCCAAACGCCATGGCTATCAAGCAAAGGTCAGTCCTCAGTTCACTCAACAAACTTTGCCTTATGTGATTCGTACAGATCAATCGGCGGTTGATTTTTTAACCCGCCTTGCCGATCGCATGCGGGCACGTTTTTTGATCAAGGACAATAAGTTTTTATTTTTAAGCGGTGACAATTTACCAGCATTAGCAATCCATAAGCACGACTGTTCCAACTGGGAATTTACCCTAGAGCCACGTACGCAATATGGCACCATTGAAGCTTCTTATTTTGATCGCTCAAAAGGGCAGCAATGCCAAGTCAAGCATCAGACAGGGTTTAGCGGTCCCGTGCGGCGTTTGCGGACTTGTTACACTTGTGAGGAGGAAGCACGAGCTGCTGCTGCTTCCGAGTCGGACAGGTTGTGTCGTGCTGTGGGCAGTGGTTCTTTGACCCTTGAGGGGCGTCCCGAAGTCATGGCGGATCAACCTCTTTTATTGCAAGGGTTTCGTGGGCA